>NZ_BSTC01000088.1 GCF_030269305.1 Kineosporia sp. NBRC 101731 | reverse complement strand
ACTCACGTCCACTATGCGGTTCACGGGAAACGACCGTGCACACCCCAGCAGCTGATTCTTGGCTGTTCAGAGGGAGTGTTGGTTGTGCCGAGAGAGTTACGGCGATCATAGCGGCAGGGAAACGCCCGGTCTCATTCCGAACCCGGAAGCTAAGCCTGCCAGCGCCGATGGTACTGCACTGGTTACGGTGTGGGAGAGTAGGACATC
>NZ_BSTC01000087.1 GCF_030269305.1 Kineosporia sp. NBRC 101731 | reverse complement strand
GGGCGTTTCCCTGCCGCTATGATCGCCGTAACTCTCTCGGCACAACCAACACTCCCTCTGAACAGCCAAGAATCAGCTGCTGGGGTGTGCACGGTCGTTTCCCGTGAACCGCATAGTGGACGTGAGTCAATCTTCGCTCTGCGCAAGTTTGAGCGTAAAAGTGTGTTAGATAAGTCATCGGCATATTAGTACCGGTCAGCTTCACGGGTCTTCAGTC
>NZ_BSTC01000086.1 GCF_030269305.1 Kineosporia sp. NBRC 101731 | reverse complement strand
CCCTCAGGACCCAACAGCGCATCCCCGCTTCCATCCCCGGAAGCGAGCTCCAACCGATGTTCCACCCTGAGCAGCCACCCAGCAACATGCAATCACCAGAATTGGTGACCATCACGTGCCGGCAATGGCATTCTCTGACGCCTCACGAAGAGACGTATGAGTGCTCCTTAGAAAGGAGGTGATCCAGCCGCACCTTCCGGTACGGCTACCTTGTTACGACTTCGTC
>NZ_BSTC01000085.1 GCF_030269305.1 Kineosporia sp. NBRC 101731 | reverse complement strand
CCGGCAAAGTGACCAGCGCCGCCCGGAGAACGCCCCAGATCTTGTCCTGGATCTGGAAGCGCCTGTAGCAGAACAGCTATCTGACGCCAGCACTCACCCCAGCCGAGACTGAGCCTACTCCGGCAAAGTAGACGGCGTGCTTGCAGCAGGACAGCCTCAGTGACAGTGGAGTTCCGGCCAAACGGGCAACCACCTGCGCACACGCTCGCCCAAGTGACAGCAGGCACGCCCGCGTATCAGCGGCGT
>NZ_BSTC01000084.1 GCF_030269305.1 Kineosporia sp. NBRC 101731 | reverse complement strand
CCACAGCTCATCCCCTCAGTTTTCAACCTAAGTGGGTTCGGTCCTCCACGCGGTCTTACCCGCGCTTCAACCTGGCCATGGGTAGATCACTCCGCTTCGGGTCTAGAGCATGCGACTAAGGCGCCCTATTCGGACTCGCTTTCGCTACGGCTACCCCACACGGGTTAACCTCGCCACACACCACTAACTCGCAGGCTCATTCTTCAAAAGGCACGCCGTCACCCCTCAAGGCTCCGACGGATTGTAGG
>NZ_BSTC01000083.1 GCF_030269305.1 Kineosporia sp. NBRC 101731 | reverse complement strand
CCACAGCTCATCCCCTCAGTTTTCAACCTAAGTGGGTTCGGTCCTCCACGCGGTCTTACCCGCGCTTCAACCTGGCCATGGGTAGATCACTCCGCTTCGGGTCTAGAGCATGCGACTAAGGCGCCCTGTTCGGACTCGCTTTCGCTACGGCTACCCCACACGGGTTAACCTCGCCACACACCACTAACTCGCAGGCTCATTCTTCAAAAGGCACGCCGTCACCCCTCAAGGCTCCGACGGATTGTAGG
>NZ_BSTC01000082.1 GCF_030269305.1 Kineosporia sp. NBRC 101731 | reverse complement strand
CCACAGCTCATCCCCTCAGTTTTCAACCTAAGTGGGTTCGGTCCTCCACGCGGTCTTACCCGCGCTTCAACCTGGCCATGGGTAGATCACTCCGCTTCGGGTCTAGAGCATGCGACTCAAACGCCCTGTTCGGACTCGCTTTCGCTACGGCTACCCCACACGGGTTAACCTCGCCACACACCACTAACTCGCAGGCTCATTCTTCAAAAGGCACGCCGTCACCCCTCAAGGCTCCGACGGATTGTAGG
>NZ_BSTC01000081.1 GCF_030269305.1 Kineosporia sp. NBRC 101731 | reverse complement strand
AGACTACTGGGTTGATAGGCCGGATGTGGAAGCGGGGACTGAAGACCCGTGAAGCTGACCGGTACTAATATGCCGATGACTTATCTAACACATTTCTCGCTCGATTATGCGCGGTCAGAGATGAACAACTCACGTCCACTATGCGGTTCACGGGAAACGACCGTGCACACCCCAGCAGCTGATTCTTGGCTGTTCAGAGGGAGTGTTGGTTGTGCCGAGAGAGTTACGGCGATCATAGCGGCAGGGAAACGCCC
>NZ_BSTC01000080.1 GCF_030269305.1 Kineosporia sp. NBRC 101731 | reverse complement strand
CCGGACGAATCCCCAGCGCAATCTCCTCCAACTGCGCCAGCAGACCCGTACCGACCTCATAAATAAAACTCGACGCCGCGATCTTGCCACCCATCTGAGCAGCACCCCGCAACACCGCCTGCTTAGCAATCTGCTGCGCCGTCGCCACCCGAATCGCAGCACCCGGCGGGTCATACAACATCTCAACAAAAGCAATAGCGATCTGAATCGCCAAGAACGTGATCATCCACCGCATCAGACGCTTCTGATAATCAA
>NZ_BSTC01000079.1 GCF_030269305.1 Kineosporia sp. NBRC 101731 | reverse complement strand
CCGGACGAATCCCCAGCGCAATCTCCTCCAACTGCGCCAGCAGACCCGTACCGACCTCATAAATAAAACTCGACGCCGCGATCTTGCCACCCATCTGAGCAGCACCCCGCAACACCGCCTGCTTAGCGATCTGCTGCGCCGTCGCCACCCGAATCGCAGCACCCGGCGGGTCATACAACATCTCAACAAAAGCAATAGCGATCTGAATCGCCAAGAACGTGATCATCCACCGCATCAGACGCTTCTGATAATCAA
>NZ_BSTC01000078.1 GCF_030269305.1 Kineosporia sp. NBRC 101731 | reverse complement strand
CTGCAGCACGGCGTCCAGCCCTCCCATCCCATCGGTCAACGGGTAGGCATGCACGCAGCGTTCTTTCTTCTTCGCCTCCCGCCGCCGACGGGCCGCCTCCGGATCGGCCTTCTGAATCGCGCGCCGCGCGGCATCCGTGGCCTGCTGATAGGTCTTGCCCGCCAGACGCGCCGCCAGAGAGTCCTGCACGGCCTGCCACGCCGGTGTCCCGGGCTGTAAAGCGTTACGCATCTGGGTGTTCACCGCGACCGCCGT
>NZ_BSTC01000077.1 GCF_030269305.1 Kineosporia sp. NBRC 101731 | reverse complement strand
CCGCCAGACGCGCCGCCAGAGAGTCCTGCACGGCCTGCCACGCCGGTGTCCCGGGCTGTAAAGCGTTACGCATCTGGGTGTTCACCGCGACCGCCGTGCGCCAGTCCAGGCTCCCCGCCCGCACCAGAGCCAGGATCGCCGGCAGATCTTCACAGACCTGGATCGAGTCACCCACCCGGTTCATCGCTGCCCCACGACCCAGCCCCAGCGACAAGGCAATCTCACTGCCGGTCAGCTCAATCCCATCGACCGCGT
>NZ_BSTC01000076.1 GCF_030269305.1 Kineosporia sp. NBRC 101731 | reverse complement strand
TCGAGTCACCCACCCGGTTCATCGCTGCCCCACGACCCAGCCCCAGCGACAAGGCAATCTCACTGCCGGTCAGCTCAATCCCATCGACCGCGTCGTAGGAACCGCTCGAGGTCATGCTCCGAGCAGCGAGATCTGCTGCACGGGTGAGCCATTCAGCCTGCGAGGCGTCGAGGTAGCGCTTGATTCTCTCGGCGGCAGCCACGGAACCCAGAAGAAACGTCTCCGAACCGTTCGAACAGGAACAATTTTCAACAG
>NZ_BSTC01000075.1 GCF_030269305.1 Kineosporia sp. NBRC 101731 | reverse complement strand
AGACTACTGGGTTGATAGGCCGGATGTGGAAGCGGGGACTGAAGACCCGTGAAGCTGACCGGTACTAATATGCCGATGACTTATCTAACACATTTCTCGCTCGATTATGCGCGGTCAGAGATGAACACCTCACGTCCACTATGCGGTTCACGGGAAACGACCGTACACACCCATGAGATTCAAGGGTGACGGTTGTGCCGAGAGAGTTACGGCGATCATAGCGGCAGGGAAACGCCCGGTCTCATTCCGAACCCG
>NZ_BSTC01000074.1 GCF_030269305.1 Kineosporia sp. NBRC 101731 | reverse complement strand
TCGATCTCCGGTCGCTGTCCGCCCTCGAACTCCACCAGGCCATCCAAAGATGTTCCTGGTCAACGGGTTCGGAGAGTTCCTGCCTGGGATCCGTAGCTGCCTCCGAACGCATCAAGCGGAACCTCGATGCCATCCAGGCCGAATGCCTGCACCGGGCAGCCATTCTCGCAGCACGGAGCACCCCGTCGAACGCCTCCTACGACGCGCTCGACGGTATCGAACTGGTCGGCAGTGAGATCGCCCTGAACCTGGGCCTGAGC
>NZ_BSTC01000073.1 GCF_030269305.1 Kineosporia sp. NBRC 101731 | reverse complement strand
GTTGCTGGGTGGCTGCTCAGGGTGGAACATCGGTTGGAGCTCGCTTCCGGGGATGGAAGCGGGGATGCGCTGTTGGGTCCTGAGGGAGCGGGCCACCGGGTCAAACTGGTGGGCCGTGATCTTAGGACGGAGACGAGAGTCTTCGGCCGACTGGCATGGCAGTCCTTTCATCACAGTGCCTCGTATCTGGTTTCGGCTGGTGTCGGGGTAATTGGTGGGTCTGAGGGTTGTGTGTGTTCGTTGCTTGTGAACTGTATAGTGGAC
>NZ_BSTC01000072.1 GCF_030269305.1 Kineosporia sp. NBRC 101731 | reverse complement strand
CCGTGTGCCTACAATCCGTCGGAGCCTTGAGGGGTGACGGCGTGCCTTTTGAAGAATGAGCCTGCGAGTTAGTGGTGTGTGGCGAGGTTAACCCGTGTGGGGTAGCCGTAGCGAAAGCGAGTCCGAATAGGGCGTTTGAGTCGCATGCTCTAGACCCGAAGCGGAGTGATCTACCCATGGCCAGGTTGAAGCGCGGGTAAGACCGCGTGGAGGACCGAACCCACTTAGGTTGAAAACTGAGGGGATGAGCTGTGGGTAGGGGTGA
>NZ_BSTC01000071.1 GCF_030269305.1 Kineosporia sp. NBRC 101731 | reverse complement strand
GGAAACCCTCGAATCACAGCTCGGTTGCCAGCTCCTCGAGGCTTATCGCAGGCTCCTACGTCCTTCATCGGCTCCTGGTGCCAAGACATCCACCGTGTGCCCTTAAAAACTTACCCGACACACCCAGTATTAGCTCTCGCTAATCTGAGCGCACGAAATATGCACAGATTAAAGATGCTCACGTCCACTATACAGTTCACAAGCAACGAACACACACAACCCTCAGACCCACCAATTACCCCGACACCAGCCGAAACCAGATACGAGGCAC
>NZ_BSTC01000070.1 GCF_030269305.1 Kineosporia sp. NBRC 101731 | reverse complement strand
CCGACCGGCGCCTCACATGCCTCCGGTACATCCGCTGCTGCCAATGCTTCAACACCTCCAGGCGCTCAGGCCCGTTCTGGTGCTCAGACCCTTTCCGGTGCCCAGGCCCGCTTCGGTGCTCAGGCCCGGTCCGGTGCTCAGGCCTGGTCCGGTGCTCAGGATCGGTCCGGTGCCCCAGCCCTCACCGGCGTTTCTGCTCTGACCGACGCCTCGGATACCTCGCGTTCCCAAGGCTCACGGACGTCATCGGATGCGGCCGACAACTCCGAGAC
>NZ_BSTC01000069.1 GCF_030269305.1 Kineosporia sp. NBRC 101731 | reverse complement strand
GGCTTTGGTGAATGGTGCGGTGGTGCCGGTGTTGTCGCGTGCGGTGTCGGAGTTGGATACGGCGTACGTGATTTTCACGTCGGGGACGACGGGTCGTCCGAAGGGTGTGGCGGTCAGTCATCGGGCGATCGTGAATTTGATCGCTTGGCGGCAGGGTGTGTTCCCGCTGGGGGTGGGGGATCGGCTGTTGCAGAAGAGTTCTGCCGGTTTTGATGTGTCGGTTCCGGAGTTCTTCTGGCCTTTGACGGTCGGGGCGACGGTGCGGTTGATTC
>NZ_BSTC01000068.1 GCF_030269305.1 Kineosporia sp. NBRC 101731 | reverse complement strand
TAAAGATGCTCACGTCCACTATACAGTTCACAAGCAACGAACACACACAACCCTCAGACCCACCAATTACCCCAGCCGGCCGAAACCACCAAGGGCACTGTGATGAAAGGACTGTCATGCCAGTCGGTCCAGACCTTACGGCCCGTTCCTAAGTTCACGGCCCACCAAGTCTCCGATTCCTCGGAAAACCCGTGGCCCGCTCCCTCAGGACCCAACAGCGCATCCCCGCTTCCATCCCCGGAAGCGAGCTCCAACCGATGTTCCACCCTGAGC
>NZ_BSTC01000067.1 GCF_030269305.1 Kineosporia sp. NBRC 101731 | reverse complement strand
TCACGGCCCACCAAGTCTCCGATTCCTCGGAAAACCCGTGGCCCGCTCCCTCAGGACCCAACAGCGCATCCCCGCTTCCATCCCCGGAAGCGAGCTCCAACCGATGTTCCACCCTGAGCAGCCACCCAGCAACATGCAATCACCAAAATTGGTGACCATCACGTGCCGGCAATGGCATTCTCTGACGCCTCACGAAGAGACGTATGAGTGCTCCTTAGAAAGGAGGTGATCCAGCCGCACCTTCCGGTACGGCTACCTTGTTACGACTTCGTC
>NZ_BSTC01000066.1 GCF_030269305.1 Kineosporia sp. NBRC 101731 | reverse complement strand
TCCCAGGACTTTGTCGATGACGCTCTGGCGCGGTTTGTAGCGGGGTGAGGTCTCGGTGCAGTTGGCTTGATCGCCCGGTCCGTGGGCGTGTTGACCGGTAGTCCCATGGACCGGGATGACGATGACCCGGCCGGCTTGGCGGGCGATCTTCCGGGCGAGGTCGGCGGGGATGGTGCCGGATCGTTTGAGTTCGCCGGGCAGATCGTTGGTTCCTCGCAGAGTGTCGAGGCTGATGGTGACGACCAGGACGGGCTTGCGGCCCTGCTGGCTGGGCAGT
>NZ_BSTC01000065.1 GCF_030269305.1 Kineosporia sp. NBRC 101731 | reverse complement strand
ACCGGGACGGACGAACCTCTGGTGTGCCAGTTGTCCTGCCAAGGGCACCGCTGGTTAGCTACGTTCGGAAGGGATAACCGCTGAAGGCATCTAAGCGGGAAGCTCGCTTCAAGATGAGGTTTCCATGGCACCTTGAGTGTCGAGAGGCTCCCAGCTAGACTACTGGGTTGATAGGCCGGATGTGGAAGCGGGGACTGAAGACCCGTGAAGCTGACCGGTACTAATATGCCGATGACTTATCTAACACATTTCTCGCTCGATTATGCGCGGTCAGAGATGAACA
>NZ_BSTC01000064.1 GCF_030269305.1 Kineosporia sp. NBRC 101731 | reverse complement strand
AATATGCACAGATTAAAGATGCTCACGTCCACTATACAGTTCACAAGCAACGAACACACACAACCCTCAGACCCACCAATTACCCCAGCCGGCCGAAACCACCAAGGGCACTGTGATGAAAGGACTGCCATGCCAGTCGGAGAAGAACCCGAAAGTTCCTCCTCCTAAGTTCACGGCCCACCAAGTCTCCGATTCCTCGGAAAACCCGTGGCCCGCTCCCTCAGGACCCAACAGCGCATCCCCGCTTCCATCCCCGGAAGCGAGCTCCAACCGATGTTCCACCCTGAGC
>NZ_BSTC01000063.1 GCF_030269305.1 Kineosporia sp. NBRC 101731 | reverse complement strand
GGGATACGACGCGCCCGCCGAAGGTGTCTGCGGGGTCGGGCGGCACGGGGATGAAGGGCAGGGGGTAGTGGTGATGGATGGCGTGGAAGATGGCTACGAGGGCGTCGGCTCGGCGTTCTTGGTGGGTGCGGGGGTCTGGGTTTCCGGCACGGCGTGCGTAGTCGCGGCAGGCATCGGCCAGGGCGTCCAGGACGGAGTGGATGAGCATCACGTGGTCGGCGGAGAGGGTGGCTTCGAGTCGGCCCATGCCCTCAGGTAGCGGGGAGGCGTAGACGCAGCGTTCTTTCATGCGGGCTTCGC
>NZ_BSTC01000062.1 GCF_030269305.1 Kineosporia sp. NBRC 101731 | reverse complement strand
CAACGACAACTTTCTCAAGACTCTGGGCTATACGCAGAACGAGATTGTCGGGCAGCATCACAGCATCTTCTGCACGCAGGAGTATGTGCTCTCGGAGGAGTACCGCGACTTCTGGTTGCGCCTGCAGAACGGGGAGCTGCGCTCGGGCCGGTTCCACCGGGTCGGCAAGTACGGCCGAAACGTGTGGATCCAGGCGAGTTACAATCCGATTCTCGACCTCGCGGGTAAGCCGGTGAAGGTGATCAAGTATGCGTACGACATCACCGAGCAGGTGCAGCTGGAGCAGCGGCTGAACGCCAAGGCGGAGTCGA
>NZ_BSTC01000061.1 GCF_030269305.1 Kineosporia sp. NBRC 101731 | reverse complement strand
TCACGGCCCACCAAGTCTCCGATTCCTCGGAAAACCCGTGGCCCGCTCCCTCAGGACCCAACAGCGCATCCCCGCTTCCATCCCCGGAAGCGAGCTCCAACCGATGTTCCACCCTGAGCAGCCACCCCAGCACCAGGCCGACCCATGATTGGGCCAGCTCATCGACTGGGCAATGGCATTCTCTGACGTCTCACGAAGAGACGTATGAGTGCTCCTTAGAAAGGAGGTGATCCAGCCGCACCTTCCGGTACGGCTACCTTGTTACGACTTCGTCCTAATCGCCAGTCCCACCTTCGACGACTCCCTCCCCTTACGG
>NZ_BSTC01000060.1 GCF_030269305.1 Kineosporia sp. NBRC 101731 | reverse complement strand
CGATCCATCACCACACCCCGCTGCCGTTCATCCCGATGCCCTCCGACCCGACCGGCACCTTCACCGGGCGCGTCATACCCCGCGACCACCCCGACGCCCCGCCGCCGACCCCGACACCAGCACCAGCACCAGCCGATCGATCTACCTCGTCCAGCAACACCCCCGCTCCATCCGGTACCCCGGCCCCATCCGGTGCTCCGGCGCCATCCGGGGCTCCGGTTCCGCCTGGTGCTCGGACTGCGCGCGACGCCACCACTTCGCCTGGCGCTTCAGCGTTCTCCGATGCTTCAGCCTTCTCGAGCACTTCGACTCCACAACACG
>NZ_BSTC01000059.1 GCF_030269305.1 Kineosporia sp. NBRC 101731 | reverse complement strand
TAAGGGAGACCAAGACCCCAACACTCAAGAAAGGCACTGTGATCACCAACCACTATTGCTCAGAAATCAACGCCTGACACCCAGCAAAACGTGTGTCCTCTCATCATTGCACCCCCGGGGGAGAATGTTATCTCTCATAATCAAAGATTATTGGCCTCTAAAGGGAGAAATGCACCGACGTGGAGGAGGAAGAAGGACAAAGGTCGGTTCCTTAGCAGGTGCAATCGCTGAAATCCCAGTAATAGATCAATTATTGGCGGCCTAGAACGGGGCTTGGAATTCAAATATGGTGAAAAACAAATCAAAAAGTAAAAGAACGAAGGTGAATGGTTGGGGTGAGCACTAG
>NZ_BSTC01000058.1 GCF_030269305.1 Kineosporia sp. NBRC 101731 | reverse complement strand
GCCCCGGCGACCAGGCACGATGCACCGAACCCACCACCCGCTACAAGCCCCGCCAGAAAGTCATCGACCAGGTCATCGGACGATTCCAGCACTGCGTACACCCCGGCTGCAGCCGCGACGCCCGACAGTGCGACATCGACCACGCCATCCCGTTCGCCCAAGGCGGGACATCATGCCCCTGTAACCTCGTGCCATTGTGCCGTTTCCACCACCGTCTCAAAACACACGGCGGCTGGAAAAAGCGCCTCACCCGCCCCGACGAGCCCTACCCGACCGGCAGCATCGAATGGAAGAGCCGGCTGGGCCAACACCACGTCGAAGAACCACCACCCATGCCCGGCATCCCCGACCGCGCCACCCGCGACCGG
>NZ_BSTC01000057.1 GCF_030269305.1 Kineosporia sp. NBRC 101731 | reverse complement strand
CAGGGACAGGTCTGGAGGCTGCCACCAGGCCGGGATCATTCCTTCGGGTAGGGGCACGAACCCGTATCGGGTGACATTCTGGCGCCGGTAGTCGGCCTCGGCCTCTATGTCTTGCTCTATCCGGTGGTGCAGGGATTGCGGGATCCGCGAGGATGCGGCGGCGTTGCCCGGCCCTGCTGCGTTGCCCGGCCCTGCTGCGTTGGCGTCGCCAGCTGGATCGTCCAGGGATCCCTCATCCGGCTCGCCTTCGTCGTCAGCATCAGTGCTGGCGTCAGCATCAGTGCTGGCGTGGGTGCTGGTGTTGGTGACCGGGACCAGGGGGATCGGTGTTCCCTCGGCCAGGGCCTGGACCAGGGCGGCCAGGACGTCGGCCCGCCG
>NZ_BSTC01000056.1 GCF_030269305.1 Kineosporia sp. NBRC 101731 | reverse complement strand
CTCCCGGGGTACTTTTCATCTTTCCCTCACGGTACTAGTCCGCTATCGGTCACCAGGGAGTATTTAGGCTTAGCAGGTGGTCCTGCCAGATTCACACGAGATTTCACGAGCCCCGTGCTACTTGGGAGACACCTAAGTGAGACCACATCATTTCGGCTACAGGACTAACACCCTCTACGGTCGCCCATTCAATGACGTTCGCCTATGACATGATTTTCTGACTCACCGCACCCATGACAGTAGATGCAAAGACATTCCCACGACCCCGGACATGCAACGCCTGCCAGCTATCACACACGCCCGGTTTAGCCTCATCCGCTTTCGCTCGCCACTACTCACGGAATCACATGTTGTTTTCTCTTCCTGACGGTACTGAGATGTT
>NZ_BSTC01000055.1 GCF_030269305.1 Kineosporia sp. NBRC 101731 | reverse complement strand
AGGGCACCTTCGACTGGCGCGCCGCGGTCTCGGTCAACACCCAGATGCGCAACCGCCTCACCCCCGGCAGCCCCGCCTGGGAAGCCGTCCAGAAAGCCCTGGCCCAGCACCTACCCGGCAAGAACCAACGCCAAGCCATTCACGCCGCCCAACGCGAGATCCAGAAAGTCAACCCCAACGCCGCCCGCAACCGCTACGAAGAAGCAGTCAAAGAAAGCTGCGTCTACGCCTACCCCCTGGCCGACGGCATGGGCGGACTGACCGTTAAACTACGCGCCGACAAAGCCATGCTCATCCACTCCATGCTCGACGCCCTGGCCGACAGCTACCGCGACGCCCTCCGCCGAGCCGGCATCCCCGACACCCGCAGCCACCAAGAACGCCGAGCCGACG
>NZ_BSTC01000054.1 GCF_030269305.1 Kineosporia sp. NBRC 101731 | reverse complement strand
GCGGCGCGCGATTCAGAAGGCCGATCCGGAGGCGGCCCGTCGGCGGCGGGAGGCGAAGAAGAAAGAACGCTGCGTGCATGCCTACCCGTTGACCGATGGGATGGGAGGGCTGGACGCCGTGCTGCAGGCCGATGACGTGATGCTGATCCACTCGGTGCTGGATGCCCTGGCCGATGCCTGTCGTGACTACTCACGCCGTGCCGGGAGCCCTGATCCCCGCAGTCACCAGGAACGCCGGGCCGACGCATTCGTGAGTATTTTCCGCGCGATCCATCACCACACCCCGCTGCCGTTCATCCCGATGCCCTCCGACCCGACCGGCACCTTCACCGGGCGCGTCATACCCCGCGACCACCCCGACGCCCCGCCGCCGACCCCGACACCAGCACCAGC
>NZ_BSTC01000053.1 GCF_030269305.1 Kineosporia sp. NBRC 101731 | reverse complement strand
ATCTACAGCACGGACACCAAGCTTCTTCTTGAGGCCATTACCGGTGTGAAGTATCCGGCGGCCAATGAGTTCAAGATGAAGGCCGCGGGCGGGGCGGTGCGTCGGAATGCTCATTTGGTGCGGACTTTCGCTCCGCAGATCGAGCGGGTGTTGCGTTCGATCCAGAATGATTTGAGTGGTCAGACGGAGCGGGCGTTCTATGACGCGACCGCTCCGTTTGCTATGACTGAGCCGAAGTTGTTGTATCAGACGGCTGACACGCTGGAGTTCACCGGGAAGTATCTCGATGACATGGCGTTGGAGGTTGATTATCAGAAGCGTCTGATGCGGTGGATGATCACGTTCTTGGCGATTCAGATCGCTATTGCTTTTGTTGAGATGTTGTATGACCCGCCGGGTGCTGCGATTCGGGTGGCGACGGCGCAGCAGAT
>NZ_BSTC01000052.1 GCF_030269305.1 Kineosporia sp. NBRC 101731 | reverse complement strand
GAACGCTCCGCCAGCTTACGAACCTCACCGGCCACCACCGAGAACCCCAGACCGTGCTCACCCGCCCGAGCCGCCTCGATCGAGGCATTGAACGCCAGAAGATTCGTCTGATCAGCAATATCACTCATCACCTGAACGATCTCCCCGATCTGCGCCGAACTCCGCTGAATCAGCGAAATCGCCTCGATCGACTCCCGCAACGACGCCGAACCCGCCTCGGCATCCTCCTGCGTCGACGACGACCACCGGCTGGCATCAGACGTACTCATCGAGATCGCCTCGATCGACTCGGTCAACTGCTGCACCGCCGCACTCATCGACTCCGCCTTGGCGTTCAGCCGCTGCTCCAGCTGCACCTGCTCGGTGATGTCGTACGCATACTTGATCACCTTCACCGGCTTACCCGCGAGGTCGAGAATCGGATTGTAACTCGCCTGGATCCA
>NZ_BSTC01000051.1 GCF_030269305.1 Kineosporia sp. NBRC 101731 | reverse complement strand
AAAACGTGTTATCAGCCTGGCCCCAGGTCAACCTGGCGGCCATGTCACCTCTCGACCTTTTCCAGGAAGTTGAAAGCTTCTCCTGGCCTTCATCTTCCGAGAACCACTGCCTGGGCACGGCCACCGCCGCCGAACGCGTCAAACGCTACCTCGACGCCGTCCAGGCCCAATCCCTGGCCCAGGCAGCAACCTTGGCGGCACAGGCCCAGACCGTCCCACCCGGGGCCACGTTCGACCCGATCAACGGCATCGACGCCGTCGCCGCCGAAAGCTGCCTCTCCCTGAGCATCACCCGCACCACCGCCACGAACCAGGTCGTCAACGCGATAGAGATCTGCCAAGACCTCCCCGCCATCTGGCAACTCGTCTACCAGGGCACCTTCGACTGGCGCGCCGCGGTCTCGGTCAACACCCAGATGCGCAACCGCCTCACCCCCGGCAGCCCCGCCTGGGA
>NZ_BSTC01000050.1 GCF_030269305.1 Kineosporia sp. NBRC 101731 | reverse complement strand
GATGCGGCCGACAACTCCGAGACACCGAAGTCATCCGCCATCCCCAGCTCGTTCGCTCCACCGGCCCTGACCGGCGACTGTGTCCTGGGCTGGTGGCTGCCACCAGCACTTCCCACACAGCAGGGCCACAAGCCTCACCTGGTCGTCACCATCAGCGCCGAGACCCTGAAAGGAACCGACGACCTCCCCGGAGAGCTCCAACGCTACGGCGCCATCCCCGCCGACCTGGCCCGCGAAATAGCCCGCCAAGCAGGCCGGGTCACCGTCATCCCCATCACCAGCGCCAGCACCAGTACCAGCGCCAGCACCAGTACCGGCACCGGCACCGGCACCAGCAACGGCCCAGCACACGGACCGGGCGACCAAGCCAACTGCACCGAACCATCACCCCGCTACAAACCCCGCCAGAGCGTCATCGACCACGTCCTGGGACGCTTCCAACGATGCGTGCACCCCGGCTGCACC
>NZ_BSTC01000049.1 GCF_030269305.1 Kineosporia sp. NBRC 101731 | reverse complement strand
ACCGGGCGCAGCCAGGAATCCAGTACCACCACCGACGTGTTCCACACCGGACGACCGATCGGAACCGTCTCACCCTCCGGATCAAAATCCTTCAGAGCGAAACCGACCGTCTCCACCGCAGCCTCGGTCGGACCGTACGTGTTCCACACATTGATACCCGAACCCTCAAGACTCCGGGCCAGACCCGTCGGCAGAACATCAGCCCCCAACGAAAGATGCCGCAACCGCGAGGAAGCCGGATCAAAGCCCGTCGCCACGATCGCCTGGAACACCACCGGCACGAACTCCACGAAACCCACCGGCTCCGACGACAGAATCCCCGCCAAATACTCGACGTCCTTATCCCCGCCCGGACGAATCAACCGCACCGTCGCCCCGACCGTCAAAGGCCAGAAGAACTCCGGAACCGACACATCAAAACCGGCAGAACTCTTCTGCAACAGCCGATCCCCCACCCCCAGCGGGAACACACCCT
>NZ_BSTC01000048.1 GCF_030269305.1 Kineosporia sp. NBRC 101731 | reverse complement strand
CGGCGGGCCGACGTCCTGGCCGCCCTGGTCCAGGCCCTGGCCGAGGGAACACCGATCCCCCTGGTCCCGGTCACCAACACCAGCACCCACGCCAGCACTGATGCTGACGCCAGCACTGATGCTGACGCCAGCACTGATGCTGACGCCAGCACTGATGCTGACGCCAGTACTGATGCTGACGACGAAGGCGAGCCGTATGAGGGATCCCTGGACGATCCAGCTGGCGACGCCAACGCAGCAGGGCCGGGCAACGTAACAGGGCCGGGCAACGTAACAGGGTCGGGTAATGCAGAGGGGCCGGGTAATGCAGAGGGGCCGGGCAACGCAGCAGGGCCGGGCAACGCCGCCGCATCCTCGCGGATCCCGCAATCCCTGCGCCACCGGATAGAGCAAGACATAGAGGCCGAGGCCGACTACCGGCGCCAGAATGTCACCCGATACGGGTTCGTGCCCCTACCCGAAGGAATGATCCCGGCCTGGTGGCAGCCTCCAGACCTGTCCCTG
>NZ_BSTC01000047.1 GCF_030269305.1 Kineosporia sp. NBRC 101731 | reverse complement strand
ATCTTCGTGTACCAGCCCGGTTTGTTGAAACCATTGGGCTTGTTCATCAAGGCCAGCGCGCCCAGACCCGCAGCACCCGCACCCGCCGTACCAATGGTCTCCACACCCGCCGAAGCAGCCGCCGACCAGCCGACCGTCCACTCACCCGTCATAATGCCCGTCGCAGCCAATTCGGCCACGACCTCGGTACCGATCCCGATCGGGAACTCCGTCACCGTCTCGGCAACGAACTGATTCTTCCCCTTACCCATATTCAGATTAAAATTCTTCAACATACTGTTCACGCCACCGTGCAGGAACTTCGCCCCCGGCAACGCCGTACCAATAATCACGACCGTGCTGATCACCGCACCGATCGCCGAATCACCCAGCTTCTTACCGTCCAGCCCACCCGGACGAATCCCCAGCGCAATCTCCTCCAACTGCGCCAGCAGACCCGTACCGACCTCATAAATAAAACTCGACGCCGCGATCTTGCCACCCATCTGAGCAGCACCCCGCAACACCGCCTGCTTAGC
>NZ_BSTC01000046.1 GCF_030269305.1 Kineosporia sp. NBRC 101731 | reverse complement strand
GAGGTAGTTGGCGGAACCGGTGAGGTCGAGGCATGAGAAGGAATCGGGGCGTCGGACGTGGCCTGAGTATCCGAAGGTTCCCGATCCTTTGATGAGTGCGGGTGAGCGGTCGCGCCGGCTGCGTCCGAGAGGCTCCGATGGTCAGGCACGTTCGTTCTCCCTGACTGGTCCTGGGCTTCTGGCTCACGGGTGGCGCCTGACCTGCTCGGGGTGCCTGACCGGCTCGTGGCGCCTGAAGAGTGTGGTCGGTCAGAGCTGCTGGGTGTGCCTGCTCCCGTGCATCCGTTGGACGGGTTTGCTTCACCGGATGCGTTCGGGGCTCCAGAGGGAGTCCGGGTGTGAGGAGAAGCCTGCGTTCCCGGTCCCGTGGCATTCCCGGAGGGAGCTGCTTGCCCGGAGGGGATCGGGGCGTCGGGGTGGTCGTGGGATACGACGCGCCCGCCGAAGGTGTCTGCGGGGTCGGGCGGCACGGGGATGAAGGGCAGGGGGTAGTGGTGATGGATGGCGTGGAAGATGGCTACGAGGG
>NZ_BSTC01000045.1 GCF_030269305.1 Kineosporia sp. NBRC 101731 | reverse complement strand
CCAGGCCGAATGCCTGCACCGGGCAGCCATTCTCGCAGCACGGAGCACCCCGTCGAACGCCTCCTACGACGCGCTCGACGGTATCGAACTGGTCGGCAGTGAGATCGCCCTGAACCTGGGCCTGAGCACCCGCGAAGCGATGGAGCGCGTCGGGAACGCGATCGAGATCTGCGAAGGCCTCCCGCTGATCCTGGCCCTGGTCCGCGACGGCAACCTGGACTGGCGCGCCGCGGTCTCGGTCAACACCCAGATGCGCATCGCCCTGCAACCCGGCACCCCCGCCTGGAGCGCCGTCCAACAAGCCCTGGCCGCCCGCCTGGCCGGCAAGAACCAACGCCAGGCCCGAGACATCACCCAGCAAGAAATCCAGAAGGTCGACCCCGCAGCAGCCCGCAAACGCCGCGAAGCCCGCATGAAAGAACGCTGCGTCTACGCCTCCCCGCTACCTGAGGGCATGGGCCGACTCGAAGCCACCCTCTCCGCCGACCACGTGATGCTCATCCACTCCGTCCTGGACGCCCTGGCCGA
>NZ_BSTC01000044.1 GCF_030269305.1 Kineosporia sp. NBRC 101731 | reverse complement strand
AAACTACGCGCCGACAAAGCCATGCTCATCCACTCCATGCTCGACGCCCTGGCCGACAGCTACCGCGACGCCCTCCGCCGAGCCGGCATCCCCGACACCCGCAGCCACCAAGAACGCCGAGCCGACGCCCTGGTCGCCCTCTTCCAGTCCGTCCACGACCAGACCCCCATCCCCTACCTCACAGAACCCCGATCCACCAGCGATGCTCTCGGCCGATACGTACCGACCGAGGAGGGCTGCGTCCTGGGCTGGTGGCAGACCCCCCACACCCCCCGCCAGCAAGGCAGAAAGCCGCACCTGATCATCACCATCAGCGCCGACACCCTGCTCGGCACCGACGACCTCCCCGGAGACCTGCAACGCTTCGGCGCCATCCCCGCCGACCTGGCCCGCGAGATCGCCCGCCAAGCCGGCCACATCACCATCATCCCGATCGGCACACCACAGCACGGCCCCGGCGACCAGGCACGATGCACCGAACCCACCACCCGCTACAAGCCCCGCCAGAAAGTCATCGACCAGGTCATCGGACGATTCCAGCACTGCGTACACCCCGGCTGCAGCCGCGACGCCCGACA
>NZ_BSTC01000043.1 GCF_030269305.1 Kineosporia sp. NBRC 101731 | reverse complement strand
AACCCTCGAATCACAGCTCGGTTGCCAGCTCCTCGAGGCTTATCGCAGGCTCCTACGTCCTTCATCGGCTCCTGGTGCCAAGACATCCACCGTGTGCCCTTAAAAACTTACCCGACACACCCAGCATTAGCTCTCGCTAATCTGAGCGCACGAAATATGCACAGATTAAAGATGCTCACGTCCACTATACAGTTCACAAGCAACGAACACACACAACCCTCAGACCCACCAATTACCCCAGCCGGCCGAAACCACCAAGGGCACTGTGATGAAAGGACTGTCATGCCAGTCGGCCGAAGACTCTCGTCTCCGTCCTAAGATCACGGCCCACCAGTTTGACCCGGTGGCCCGCTCCCTCAGGACCCAACAGCGCATCCCCATCCGCGACCCCGCAGATGAGCTCCAACCGATGTTCCACCCTGAGCAGCCACCCCACAACTAGCGAACACCATGATTGATGTTCGTCATTGTGCGGGAAATGGCATCCCTTAGAAGCGCGAGGCTTCGAGGTGCTCCTTAGAAAGGAGGTGATCCAGCCGCACCTTCCGGTACGGCTACCTTGTTACGACTTCGTCCTAATCGCCAGTCCCACCTTCGACGACTCCCTCCCCTTACGGGGTTAGGCCATCGGCTTCG
>NZ_BSTC01000042.1 GCF_030269305.1 Kineosporia sp. NBRC 101731 | reverse complement strand
CGAAGCCGATGGCCTAACCCCGTAAGGGGAGGGAGTCGTCGAAGGTGGGACTGGCGATTAGGACGAAGTCGTAACAAGGTAGCCGTACCGGAAGGTGCGGCTGGATCACCTCCTTTCTAAGGAGCACTCATACGTCTCTTCGTGAGGCGTCAGAGAATGCCATTGCCGGCACGTGATGGTCACCAATTCTGGTGATTGCATGTTGCTGGGTGGCTGCTCAGGGTGGAACATCGGTTGGAGCTCGCTTCCGGGGATGGAAGCGGGGATGCGCTGTTGGGTCCTGAGGGAGCGGGCCACCGGGTCAAACTGGTGGGCCGTGATCTTAGGACGGAGACGAGAGTCTTCGGCCGACTGGCATGGCAGTCCTTTCATCACAGTGCCTCGTATCTGGTTTCGGCTGGTGTCGGGGTAATTGGTGGGTCTGAGGGTTGTGTGTGTTCGTTGCTTGTGAACTGTATAGTGGACGTGAGCATCTTTAATCTGTGCATATTTCGTGCGCTCAGGTTCAAGACTTGTTCTTGGATGCTGGGTGTGTCGGGTAAGTTTTTAAGGGCACACGGTGGATGTCTTGGCACCAGGAGCCGATGAAGGACGTAGGAGCCTGCGATAAGCCTCGAGGAGCTGGCAACCGAGCTGTGATTCGAGGGTTTCC
>NZ_BSTC01000041.1 GCF_030269305.1 Kineosporia sp. NBRC 101731 | reverse complement strand
GGCACCGACGTGGTCGTCGGGTATGTCGAGACTCACGGCCGGGAGGCGACCGAGGCGATGATCGGAGACCTCGAGGTGCTCCCGCGGCGGGTGGTGTCCTACCGGGGTGCCACGTTCACCGAGATGGATGTGGACGCGGTGATCGCGCGGGCTCCCGAGGTGGTGCTGGTGGACGAGCTGGCGCACACCAATGTGCCCGGCTCGCGTAACACCAAGCGCTGGCAGGACATCGAGGAGTTGCTCGATGCCGGCCTGACGGTGCTGACGACGGTCAACATCCAGCACCTGGAGTCGATCAACGACATCGTCCGGCAGATCACGGGGGTGCCGCAGCGCGAGAGCGTGCCCGATGAGGTGGTGCGCCGGGCCGACACGATCGAGCTGGTCGACATGGCTCCGGAGGCGATCCGGCGCCGGATGGCCCACGGCAACATCTATGGGGCGGAGAAGATCGACGCGGCTCTGGGCAACTATTTCCGGGTCGGCAACCTGACCGCGCTGCGCGAGCTGGCGCTGCTGTGGCTGGCCGACAAGGTGGACGACGAGCTTGAGAGTTACCGTTCCTCGCAGGGCATCTCGGACACCTGGGAGGCCCGGGAGCGGGTCGTCGTGGCCCTGACCGGGGGTCCGGAGGGGGAGACCCTGATCCGCCGGGCCTC
>NZ_BSTC01000040.1 GCF_030269305.1 Kineosporia sp. NBRC 101731 | reverse complement strand
GATCTCTGCTGAGCAGTTGCTCTCGGCCCGGCTTGCTCCGGAGTTGAATCTGCATCCGCTGACGGCGGCGGTGGAGGTCGGTGTCGCGGTCGGGCTGGTACGTGATCTTCCTTTGATCATGGGCTTGTTCGAGCAGGGACGGCTGGACAAGGCCCGCGCGGCGTTGATCACGAAGAAGCTACACACGGCGGGTGAGTACCTGCCCGGGTTCGGGCCCGGTTGCCCGGCCTGGGTCCTGATGGAAGGGATGCTGGCGGCCCGGGCCCCGCAGCTGACCTACGGTGAGCTGCACCGGCTGGTCGAGTTGCTGCTGGTGCAGGTGGAACCCGATGGCGGTAACGCCCGTCACGCCCGGGCCCGGCGGGCGCGTCACGTGCGGGTCGAGGCCCAGCCCGACGGCATGGCCCTGGTCAGCGCTCTGGTCTCGGCCGACGTGGGTCAATGGCTGGACGGATTCCTGGACATCGCGGCCGATGATGAACGCGACCGGGCCGGTGCTGCCGGCACGCCGGACGGGCGAACCCACGACCAGCGGCGGGCCGACGTCCTGGCCGCCCTGGTCCAGGCCCTGGCCGAGGGAACACCGATCCCCCTGGTCCCGGTCACCAACACCAGCACCCACGCCAGCACTGATGCTGACGCCAGCACTGATGCTGACG
>NZ_BSTC01000039.1 GCF_030269305.1 Kineosporia sp. NBRC 101731 | reverse complement strand
CTGGGTGTGTCGGGTAAGTTTTTAAGGGCACACGGTGGATGTCTTGGCACCAGGAGCCGATGAAGGACGTAGGAGCCTGCGATAAGCCTCGAGGAGCTGGCAACCGAGCTGTGATTCGAGGGTTTCCGAATGGGGTAACCCGGCTGGAGATGTGTCCAGTCACCTGCACCTGAATATATAGGGTGTTGGGAGGGAACGACGGGAAGTGAAACATCTCAGTACCGTCAGGAAGAGAAAACAACATGTGATTCCGTGAGTAGTGGCGAGCGAAAGCGGATGAGGCTAAACCGGGCGTGTGTGATAGCTGGCAGGCGTTGCATGTCCGGGGTCGTGGGATCCCACTTGTTCTTTCTGTCAAGAGAACGGGGAGTCAGAAAATCATGTCATAGGCGAACGTCATTGAATGGGCGACCGTAGAGGGTGTTAGTCCTGTAGCCGAAATGATGTGGTCTTCCTTGTGGGCGTCCCAAGTAGCACGGGGCTCGTGAAATCTCGTGTGAATCTGGCAGGACCACCTGCTAAGCCTAAATACTCCCTGGTGACCGATAGCGGACTAGTACCGTGAGGGAAAGATGAAAAGTACCCCGGGAGGGGAGTGAAATAGTACCTGAAACCGTGTGCCTACAATCCGTCGGAGCCTTGAGGGGTGACGGCGTGCCTTTTGAAGAATGAGCCTGCGAGTTAGTGGTGTGTGGCGAGGTTAACCCGTGTGGGGTAGCCGTAGCGAAAGCGAGTCCGAA
>NZ_BSTC01000038.1 GCF_030269305.1 Kineosporia sp. NBRC 101731 | reverse complement strand
CGGCGTAGCCGGTCTTGCCGGTTGGCGTGCCAGGCCAGGTCGTTCTGCCAGCGGCGGGTGCGGCGGGCTGTGCGCTCGGTCGAGTTCATCAGATCTTTCTCGATCAGTTTCTCCACCGCGGGCTCGGGCGGTGCATCGCCTGACAGGGTCCATCCGGGCATGCCTGGTAGGCAGGGTGGTGGGCTCTCGTGGTCTCCACCATCTGGTGTGGTCCAGATGATCGTGCCGGGTGGGTGTGGTTCGCCGGGTCGGGCGGCGCGGGCTTGCCAGCCGCCGAAGGTTTTGAGGCGGTGATGGCGGCGGCAGGCGGGGTGCATGTTGCAGGCGCACGAAACGCCGCCTTTGCCAAAGGGTTCGAGGTGGTCAAGGTCGCATGCGTGGGCTCTGCGGGTGCATCCGGGAAAGGTGCATGTGGGGTAGCGGGTCGTGGTCAGGTCGATGAGGTCACGGCCCGGGCGGTAGCGGGTGGTCTGGGGCTGGTCGTGGTCCAGGCCCAGCGGACAGTCCGGCTCGGCGGCGGCCGATGTTGCGGCGGCTGGCGTTGAGTCGGGTGGCGTTGCGGCGGGTGGCGTTGCGGCGGGTGGTGTTGAGTCGGGTGGTGGTGTGGCGGGTGGCGTTGAGTCGGGTGGCGTTGCGGCGGGTGGTGTTGAGTCGGGTGGTGTTGAGTCGGGTGGTGTTGAGTCGGGTGGTGGTGTGGCGGGTGGTGGTGTGTTGTTGGTCTGATCGTGGATGCAGGCTCCGGGAAGCATGATCAGTGTGACTCTTCCTGGTGCTACGGCTAGTTTCCGGGCGAGGTCGGCAGGGATCGGGCCGTGTCCTTCGAGGTGGCCGGGCACCTGGTTCAGGCCGAGCAGGGTGGCATCGGTGATGGTGATGATCAGGTGTGGGCCACGACCCTTGCGCAGGGACAGGTCTGGAGGCTGCCACCAGGCCGGGATCATTCCTTCGGGTAGGGGCACGAACCCGTATCGGGTGACATTCTGGCGCCGGTAGTCGGCCTCGGCCTCTATGTCTTGCTCTATCCGGTGG
>NZ_BSTC01000037.1 GCF_030269305.1 Kineosporia sp. NBRC 101731 | reverse complement strand
CCCTTGGAGTCAAGTGGTGGTTGCACCATCGGCGAGGAGTAGGTCGTTGAAGACTTCAAGGGGGTTGGCGAAGTCGAGGACCTGTCGGGGCCGGTAGTTCAGGAGATAGGTCGCTTCCTGGAGTTCCTCATCGGTGACCTGGCTGAAGTCGGTTCCCTTGGGAAAGTACTGACGGATCAGGCCGTTGGTGTTCTCGTTCGAGGGCCGCTGCCAGGGCGCGTGCGGGTCACAGAAATACACCTGCAGGTCCGGGTCGGTCTTCAGATCGGCGTGACGGGCCATTTCCGCGCCCTGGTCCCAGGTCAGGCTCCGACGCCGATCGGCCGGCAGAGCACCCAGGCCCTGACGGATCGCGGTGATCACGTGCTCGCTGCTCTTGCCGTGCGGCAGCGGGCACGTGATCAGGAACCGCGAACGCCGCTCGACCAGCGTCACGATCGCCGAGCGGTTCCCCGGCCCCTGGACCAGGTCACCTTCCCAGTGACCGGGCACCGCCCGGTCAGCGGCCTGGGCCGGACGCTCATGAATACTGATCATCCCGGCAAACCGCTCCCGATCACGCCCGGCCGCTGCGGCCGTGCGTGACATCCGCCGCAACCGGCCCGTGCGCAAGGCCACGTCCAGTTCCACGTTCATCCGACGACGGCCCAGGACGTAAATAGCGTTGTAGACGGTGGTGTGAGACACCCTCCATCGTGGGGCATCAGGACGATGAGCGTGCTCACGGGCCACCCGCCCACACGCCTGGGCCGGGGAAGCCCCCGCCCGCAGCCAATGCCCGATCTGCCGGCGCAACCCATGATCAGCTGCCAGCCTCAACACCTTCGGGCGTTCACGCCGGCGCCGGGCATCCAGCTCCGCCCGCCGCGGGTAATACCGGCCCTTACCATCACGATCAGCCGCGACCTCCCGCGAGATCGTCGTATGCGAACGCCCCAGCACCCGCCCGATATACCGGAACGTCCGATCCTCCTGCAGCATCGCGCTGATCGCGACCCGCTCCCCAAACGTCAACCGTTCACCCGGCACAAGCACCCTCCACCACCATCAGGACTGGTGCAACGACCGTACTAACCCGCC
>NZ_BSTC01000036.1 GCF_030269305.1 Kineosporia sp. NBRC 101731 | reverse complement strand
CCCCGTCTGTCAGGGTGAGTTGAGGCCAGCGGCTCAGAACAACCCTTTCCCTTGACGGGGCGAGATCCGGAAGTCCTGCGTTGAGTGTCGATGTGTCTGGGCCGGTGGCCCAGGATGGTTCCATGAGCAGCAGGAAGCCCCGGTCTGGCGGCGCGCGGGCGCGCCGCTCGTTCACCCCGGCCCAGAAGCTGGAGTTGCTGGCCGGCTACGAACAGGCCCTGGCTGCCGGAGAGGGCGGGGCCTGGTTGCGCCGCGAGGGCCTGTACTCCTCGCTGATCACCGAGTGGCGCAAGGCCCGCGACGCCGGCCTGCTGCAGGGCAAACCTGCGGGCGAGTCGGTGGGGCGCCCGAGCCCGGAGCAGGCTGAGATTGCCCGGTTGAAGCGGCAGTTGGAGGTGAGTGAACGGAAGCTGGCCACGACTCAGACAGCATTGGAGATCATGGGAAAAGCGCACGCGCTCTTGGAGGCCATCTCCGAGAGCGAGGACCGCGACGATCAGCAGATCCCGGACGCTTTCCGCAGCGGCAGCCGGGGCGTGAACAGGCGCGCACGCTCCTGATGGGCGCGTTCCGGGCGCTGACCGCGGGCGGCCTCAGCACCCGCCTCGCCTCGCAGCTGACCGGCCTGCCCCGCGCCGCCGACGCTCGGGACCGAGCCCGTCCCAGCCCGGCGACCACAACCGTGCCGGCCCCGGCCAACGCGTTCACCCCAACCGAACGTGAGCAGGTCATCGCGGCTCTGACCAGCGATGATCTGGTCGATCTGGCCCCGGCTCAGGCCTACGCACGATTGCTGGACCAGGGCATTTACCTCGGTTCGATCTCCACGATGTATCGGATCCTGCGTGCCCACAACCAGGTCACCGAACGCCGTCGGCAGGCCCGTCACGCACCTCGGGCACGCCCGGAACTGGTCGCCGACGGGCCAGGGCAGGTCTATTCCTGGGACATCACGAAGTTGAAAGGACCGGTCAAGGGCGTCTATTACGACGCCTACGTGATGATCGATATCTACTCCCGTTACATCGTGGGAGTGAAAGTCCATGCACGGGAATCGGGTCCGCTGGCCGAGGAAATGATGCGCGAGGTCTTCGGTGTTCATGGCATCCCACATGTCGTTCACGCCGACCGTGGAGGATCCATGACCTCCAAATCCGTCGCCGACCTCCTGGAAGACCTGGGCGTGACCCGATCACATTCACGGCCGAAGGTCAGCAACGACAACCCTTACAGCGAAGCCTGGTTCAAGACCCTGAAATACGCGCCGGTCTTCCCTGACCGGTTTCCCACCCTCGCCTCGGCCCGAGCGTTCCTGAACGAGTTCGTCAGGTTCTACAACCACGCCCACCGGCATTCCGGGATAGGCCTGCACACCCCGGCCGATGTTCACCACGCCCGCACCCCGGCCGTTGACAGCGTCCGCGAGCAGACGCTGAGCGCGGCTCGCGCCGCGCACCCCGAACGCTTCACCACCACGCCGGTCCTGCCCAAGATCCTGCGCCTGCCCACCAGCGCCTGGATCAACAAGCCCGCCGAACCCGAACCCGAACCCCGCCTGACACCAGTCGGTTAACACCCGCTGGCCTCAATCCCTTGACACTTACCG
>NZ_BSTC01000035.1 GCF_030269305.1 Kineosporia sp. NBRC 101731 | reverse complement strand
GTCGGTGTGTCTGGTGATGGGTCTGGTTCTTATTGGTCAGGATTTGCATGACTATCTTCGCAGTATTTCTTCTTCTAGAAGATTATTTACGGAGAGTTTGATCCTGGCTCAGGACGAACGCTGGCGGCGTGCTTAACACATGCAAGTCGAACGGTGAAGCCCTTCGGGGTGGATCAGTGGCGAACGGGTGAGTAACACGTGAGTAATCTGCCTCTGACTCTGGGATAACCACGGGAAACGGTGGCTAATACCGGATATGACACATGGTCGCATGGTCTGTGTGTGGAAAGTTTTTCGGTCAGAGATGAGCTCGCGGCCTATCAGCTTGTTGGTGGGGTAATGGCCTACCAAGGCGACGACGGGTAGCCGGCCTGAGAGGGCGACCGGCCACACTGGGACTGAGACACGGCCCAGACTCCTACGGGAGGCAGCAGTGGGGAATATTGCGCAATGGGCGAAAGCCTGACGCAGCGACGCCGCGTGAGGGATGAAGGCCTTCGGGTCGTAAACCTCTTTCAGCAGGGAAGAAGCGCAAGTGACGGTACCTGCAGAAGAAGCACCGGCTAACTACGTGCCAGCAGCCGCGGTAATACGTAGGGTGCAAGCGTTGTCCGGAATTATTGGGCGTAAAGAGCTCGTAGGCGGTCTGTCGCGTCTGCTGTGAAAACCTAGGGCTTAACTCTGGGCGTGCAGTGGGTACGGGCAGACTAGAGTGCGGTAGGGGAGACTGGAATTCCTGGTGTAGCGGTGAAATGCGCAGATATCAGGAGGAACACCGGTGGCGAAGGCGGGTCTCTGGGCCGTAACTGACGCTGAGGAGCGAAAGCATGGGGAGCGAACAGGATTAGATACCCTGGTAGTCCATGCCGTAAACGTTGGGCGCTAGGTGTGGGGTCCATTCCACGGATTCTGCGCCGCAGCTAACGCATTAAGCGCCCCGCCTGGGGAGTACGGCCGCAAGGCTAAAACTCAAAGGAATTGACGGGGGCCCGCACAAGCGGCGGAGCATGCGGATTAATTCGATGCAACGCGAAGAACCTTACCAAGGCTTGACATGGGGTGAAAACTCGCAGAGATGCGGGGTCCGCAAGGGCGCCTCACAGGTGGTGCATGGTTGTCGTCAGCTCGTGTCGTGAGATGTTGGGTTAAGTCCCGCAACGAGCGCAACCCTCGTTCTATGTTGCCAGCGCGTGATGGCGGGGACTCATAGGAGACTGCCGGGGTCAACTCGGAGGAAGGTGGGGATGACGTCAAATCATCATGCCCCTTATGTCTTGGGCTTCACGCATGCTACAATGGCCAGTACAAAGGGCTGCGAGACCGTAAGGTGGAGCGAATCCCAAAAAGCTGGTCTCAGTTCGGATCGGGGTCTGCAACTCGACCCCGTGAAGTCGGAGTCGCTAGTAATCGCAGATCAGCAACGCTGCGGTGAATACGTTCCCGGGCCTTGTACACACCGCCCGTCACGTCATGAAAGTCGGTAACACCCGAAGCCGATGGCCTAACCCCGTAAGGGGAGGGAGTCGTCGAAGGTGGGACTGGCGATTAGGACGAAGTCGTAACAAGGTAGCCGTACCGGAAGGTGCGGCTGGATCACCTCCTTTCTAAGGAGCAC
>NZ_BSTC01000034.1 GCF_030269305.1 Kineosporia sp. NBRC 101731 | reverse complement strand
AGCCCGGATCCACCGGCCAGCATGAGTGATGTCACCGCAAAATAGGCCGCGGGTGCCCGCTGACCTGGGATGATGTTCTTGCGACGGAATATCAGCCCGAGGATCAAGGAAGCACCCGCGAGATGCGAGTATCTCACAGCGCCCAGGCCGCGAAGGTCGAGTTCGACGATCCGAATCTCCTGGCCGATGGTGGCCTGGCCCAGGTGATGGGCCTGGCCGAGAAGATCGATCTGGCCGGGCTGGTCGATGAACGAGTACGGATCAAGGACGCCCCGAACAGTGGCGGCGCGAACGCCGGCGCGAAGGTCCTCACGATCATCGCGGGGATGATCTGCGGGGCCGATAGTTTCGATGACCTGGCCCGGCTGAGGCATGGCGCGATGGGGAAGGTTTTCACCGGTGGCCGGGCGGTCTCCACGTGCGGGACGTTCCTGCGCTCGTTCACCCACGGCCACGTCAAACAGCTGCACGCGCTCCTGCGGATCGTGCTGGTCGCGTTGGTGACCGGGGCCCGTGATCTACTCCCGGACGCCGACGTGATCGCCTTCGTGGACGTCGATTCCATGCACCGGCAGGTCTACGGATACCAGAAACAAGGCGCGGTCAACGGCCGCCTGAAAGGCCAGAAGACCCTGCACCCGCTGATCGCCACGATCAGCACGCCTCTGTCCCGGCCGGTCCTGGCCGCGATCCGGATGCGCAAAGGCAACGCCGCCGACGTGCGCGGAGCGAAATCCTTCGTCGAGCAGACCCTGGCGACCGCGCGGGCGCTCGGCTGCACCGGCGCCCTGGTCCTGCGCGGCGATGCGAAGTTCTTCACCGCCGACATCTGCGCCGCCGCCCGCCGCGCGAAGGCACTGGTGTCGTTGACAACCGGGGCCAACCCGGCCGTGACCAGCGCGATCGCCGCCTACGACGCCGCCGGCGGGACCTGGACACCGATCCACTACCCGAACGCGTTCGTCGATGAGGAAACCGGGGACCTCATCTCCGACGCCGAGGTCGCCCAGATGCCGTTCACCGCGTTCACAGGGAAACGAAAATCCCTGCGGGCCGAGGGGCGCCTGATCGTGCGACGCGTCCGCCGCAAGAACCCACAATCCACAAAACCTGCTGCCGGGGAAGGCGAACAACAGGAACTGTTCCAGCTGTTCCGTCACCACGCCGTGTTCGTGACCGGTGACTTCGAGATGCTCCAGGCCGAGGCCCACCACCGCCAACACGCCATCCACGAACAGGTCAACGCCGAGGCCAAAGCCGGCGCGCTGGCCCACCTGCCCTCGGGATCGTTCCAGGCCAACGCCGCCTGGGCCACCCTCTGGGCCATCGCCCACAACCTCACCCGCACCGCCGGTGTCCTGGCCGGCGGCGCTCACACCCGCGCCACGGCCGCCACGATCCGCGCCCATCTGATCAACGTCCCGACCCGGATTGCTTCCAGGGCAAGGAAACTCACGTTCCACATGCCCGATGACTGGCCCTGGCGCGAGGACCTGCGAGACCTACGCGCCGCCATCACCCGCTGGCAGCCCCGCATCACCTGACCAGCAACCCTCTATCCATCCGCCCGAAAGGGCCTGACCAGGAACCGAAGTGGAAAACCCGGGCAGACCGGGTCATCACTCACGCCCACGCCAGGAAATACCTGAAATCACGATCAGGAAATGACCGCACTCGGCCACTCAAACCGGGTCGGCGGATCCGGGCT
>NZ_BSTC01000033.1 GCF_030269305.1 Kineosporia sp. NBRC 101731 | reverse complement strand
CATGGAAACCTCATCTTGAAGCGAGCTTCCCGCTTAGATGCCTTCAGCGGTTATCCCTTCCGAACGTAGCTAACCAGCGGTGCCCTTGGCAGGACAACTGGCACACCAGAGGTTCGTCCGTCCCGGTCCTCTCGTACTAGGGACAGCCCTTCTCAAGTTTCCAACGCGCGCAGCGGATAGGGACCGAACTGTCTCACGACGTTCTAAACCCAGCTCGCGTACCGCTTTAATGGGCGAACAGCCCAACCCTTGGGACCTACTCCAGCCCCAGGATGCGACGAGCCGACATCGAGGTGCCAAACCATGCCGTCGATATGGACTCTTGGGCAAGATCAGCCTGTTATCCCCGGGGTACCTTTTATCCGTTGAGCGACAGCGCTTCCACAAGCCACTGCCGGATCACTAGTCCCGACTTTCGTCCCTGCTCGACCTGTCGGTCTCACAGTCAAGCTCCCTTGTGCACTTACACTCGACACCTGATTGCCAACCAGGCTGAGGGAACCTTTGGGCGCCTCCGTTACTCTTTAGGAGGCAACCGCCCCAGTTAAACTACCCACCAGGCACTGTCCCTGATCCGGATCACGGACCAAAGTTAGACATCCAGAACGACCAGAGTGGTATTTCAACGTCGACTCCACCAACACTAGCGTGCCAGCTTCACAGTCTCCCACCTATCCTACACAAGCCGTACCGAACACCAATACCAAGCTATAGTAAAGGTCCCGGGGTCTTTCCGTCCTGCTGCGCGTAACGAGCATCTTTACTCGTAGTGCAATTTCGCCGAGTTCGCGGTTGAGACAGCGGAGAAGTCGTTACGCCATTCGTGCAGGTCGGAACTTACCCGACAAGGAATTTCGCTACCTTAGGATGGTTATAGTTACCACCGCCGTTTACTGGCGCTTAAGTTCTCAGCTTCGCCCTTACGAGCTAACCGGTCCCCTTAACGTTCCAGCACCGGGCAGGCGTCAGTCCGTATACATCGTCTTGCGACTTCGCACGGACCTGTGTTTTTAGTAAACAGTCGCTTCTCCCTGGTCTCTGCGGCCCTCAAACGCTCACACCAGCAAGTGGTGATCACGCCTCAGGCCCCCCTTCTCCCGAAGTTACGGGGGCATTTTGCCGAGTTCCTTAACCACGATTCACTCGATCGCCTTAGTATTCTCTACCTGACCACCTGAGTCGGTTTAGGGTACGGGCGGCTCGAACCTCGCTAGATGCTTTTCTCGGCAGCATAGGATCACCCACTTCCCGCCAATGCGGTCATCATCACATCTCAGGCTCATCATCAAAGAAAGAACTGCGGATTTGCCTACAGCTCGCCCTACATGCTTAAACGTGGACTACCATCGCCACGCGGAGGCTACCTTCCTGCGTCACACCATCGCTTAACTACTACCAGTCCAGGTCACAGGCTCCATGACTACGGCCCGAAGGCCGGCATCACTTCACGAGTTTAGTATCGCTGGGTTCGCTATGGGCGGTCCTTCGCCGGTACGGGAATATCAACCCGTTGTCCATCGACTACGCCTGTCGGCCTCGCCTTAGGTCCCGACTTACCCAGGGCGGATTAGCCTGGCCCTGGAACCCTTGGTCATTCGGCGGACGGGTTTCTCACCCGTCTTTCGCTACTCATGCCTGCATTCTCACTCGTGTGGCGTCCACACCTGGGTCACCCCGATGCTTCACCCGCCACACGACGCTCCCCTACCCATCCACACACCTGAACAATCCATCAAGGGACTGCTGGGTTATTGCATGAATGCCACAGCTTCGGCGGTGTACTTGAGCCCCGCTACATTGTCGGCGCGGAATCACTTGACCAGTGAGCTATTACGCACTCTTTAAAGGGTGGCTGCTTCTAAGCCAACCTCCTGGTTGTCACAGCAACTCCACATCCTTTCCCACTTAGCACACGCTTAGGGGCCTTAGCTGGTGATCTGGGCTGTTTCCCTCTCGACTACGAAGCTTATCCCCCGCAGTCTCACTGCCACGCTCTCACTTACCGGCATTCGGAGTTTGGCTGACGTCAGTAACCTTGTAGGGCCCATTAGCCATCCAGTAGCTCTACCTCCGGCAAGAAACACGTGACGCTGCACCTAAATGCATTTCGGGGAGAACCAGCTATCACGGAGTTTGATTGGCCTTTCACCCCTACCCACAGCTCATCCCCTCAGTTTTCAACCTAAGTGGGTTCGGTCCTCCACGCGGTCTTACCCGCGCTTCAACCTGGCCATGGGTAGATCACTCCGCTTCGGGTCTAGAGCATGCGACT
>NZ_BSTC01000032.1 GCF_030269305.1 Kineosporia sp. NBRC 101731 | reverse complement strand
TTCCCATTGAGATCGAACTCGATCACCGCCTGAGACCGGTCCAGAGCCGCCACCCGACCGGCATAATCGGCGTTCCGCAGCTTCTCACCCGTCACGTCGGAGGCGAACTTCACCACCTTGAAAGGCTTTCCCTCAGCGGTCAGCACCGGGTTGTAGGTCGCCCGGATCCAGACTTCCTCACCGGACTTGGTGATGCGCTTGTACTCGCCGGAATCGAACTCACCCCGCCCGAGCTTCTCCCAGAACATCCGGTACTCGGTACTGCCCGCATCCTCGGTCGACACGAACAACCGGTGGTGGCGCCCCCGAATCTCTTCCAGGCGGTACCCCAAGAGGTCGCAGAACAGCGCGTTGGCGGTGAGCACGTTGCCCTCGAGGTCGAACTCGATTACTGCCTGCGAGCGGTCGATCGCGGCGATCTTGCCCTCGAAGTCGGCGTTGCGGAGCTTGGCCTCGGTCACATCGGTGGCGAACTTGACGATCTTCCAGGGCTTTCCGTCCACCCCGAAGATCGGGTTGTAGGTGGCCTGCAGCCAGATGTCCCGGTCGCCCTTGCCGACCCGGTGGAACTCGCCACTCTTGAACTCTCCCTCGCGCAGACTGCGCCAGAAGTCGACATACTCGTCCGACTCGGCGGTCTGCGCCGGCACGAACATGCGGTGGTGCTGTCCGACCACCTCGTCGCGGTTGTACCCGACGGTCGCGAGGAAGTTGTCGTTGGCCGAGAGAATCTTGCCGTTGAGGTCGAATTCGATCACCGCCTGGGATCGGTCCATCGCCGAGGTCTTCCCCTCGGAGTCGGCGGTGATCTGCTTGGCGGAGGTCACATCGACCGCGTACTTCACTACCTTCCAAGGCTTTCCGTCAATCCCGATGATCGGGTTGTAGACGGACTGCAGCCAGACGACCCGCCCGCCCTTGGCGACGCGCTGGAACTCGCCGGTGATCGACTCCCCATCGCCCAGCCGCTGCCAGAACTGCCGGTAGGCGGCCGACCGGGCCTCGTCCGGCGGGACGAACATCCGGTGGTGCTGCCCGACGAGTTCTTGCGGGGAGTAGCCCATCACCTCGCAGAAGATCTCGTTGACCTCGAGAATCGTCCCACCGAGGTCGTACTCGATGACCCCCTGGGACCGTCCGATGGCCTGGATCTTGCCCTCGGCGTCGGCTGTGGCCCGCCGGCCGGCGGTGATGTCGAGTGCGTACTCGACGACCTTCGCCACCCGGCCCTCGATGTCCTTGACCGGCACCCAGGTGGAGCGAATCCACAGATCCCTCTTGCCCTGCCAGACCCGGCGGAACTCACCGGTCAGGTTTCCCCCGGACCGGAGCTCGTCCCACAGTTCCGTGTACTCCGCCGTCTCGACCACCTCGGCGGGCACGAAGGAACTGTGGTTCCGCCCGATGATCTCGACGGTGCTATAGCCCATGAGCTCGGCAAAACGCTCATTGGCCTTCAGAACTGTCCCGTCCGGCGCGTACTCGGCAACAGCCTGACCGCGCCCGAACGCCTCCACATGGCTCTTGAGCTCCGCGAGGAGCTCACGCTCATCCTGTGAAAGGCCCGTCTCGTCCGACAAGTCGTTCTCCGTTTCCAGCACCTGGACGCATGACTCCCGTGAGGAGTTGAATCGGTGAGGAGGCGTGCAACGTTGAGACCGCTGAACGGCGGTCATCTGAACGGCCCAGCACAACGGCGGGTGCCGGCACCGGCAGAGTGTCCGGGCAACGGGCCGGGTCCCACCCGGGCCCGCGGATCGAACGACGGTATCTCGGCCCCGCCGGCGTCGGCGCCCTCGCGCCACGAAATGTGCCTCCCGGGTGAGCTGCCAACACTCACCCGGGAGGCACGGATCGTCGGCCTCACCTCGATGTCCGAGGGAACGAGATGCCCGGCGCACCAGGAGCAGCGAACCGGTCATCGATCGGGACGATTCATCCACGACGTCGACCCGGTGACCACCGCGTCCGTAAAAATCGCTACTCCAGGACCTTCAGGAGACTCACTGGCCGGTCTGGGGAGCAGCCCCGAGCAGTTCCGTGATCAGCGAGGCGACCTGACGCGATACCTCGATCTGGCTCTTGGTCGCGGTCACGATCATGTCGATCGACATGCTGGTCCGCGCCACACTGGAGACAATGTCCTCGAACGACTCCCCCGCCTTCTCGGAGACCTTCGCACCCTCGTCCACCCGCCGGGTCGACTCCTGCACCAACTTGGAGATCTCCCCCGCCGCATCCGCAGAACGCTCCGCCAGCTTACGAACCTCACCGGCCACCACCGAGAACCCCAGACCGTGCTCACCCGCCCGAGCCGCCTCGATCGAGGCATTGAACGCCAGAAGATTCGTCTGATCAGCAATATCACTCA
>NZ_BSTC01000031.1 GCF_030269305.1 Kineosporia sp. NBRC 101731 | reverse complement strand
ATGGAACCATCCTGGGCCACCGGCCCAGACACATCGACACTCAACGCAGGACTTCCGGATCTCGCCCCGTCAAGGGAAAGGGTTGTTCTGAGCCGCTGGCCTCAACTCACCCTGACAGACGGGGATCTACCCTCCGCATTGCGCACGTTCTTGCTCACTCTGGCGGTAGTGGACGACCTACTGGCCATCATCGTGATCGCCATTTTCTATACCAGCGACCTGGCCTTCCTACCGCTGCTGGGAGCCTTGGTCACCATCACTGTGTTCGGCGTTCTGGTGCAGAACCGCATCCGTAGCGGTTGGCTACTGATCCCGCTGGCTGTGCTGGCCTGGGCCCTGATGCACGCCTCCGGTATCCACGCCACCGTCGCTGGGGTCCTGCTCGGCTTCACCGTCCCGGTCCTCCGCTCAGCTGCCGCCGGCGGGCCGGACGCAGGTCCCGGCATGGCCGAGCACTTCGAACACCTGTGGCGCCCGCTGTCAGCAGGCTTCGCGGTCCCCGTCTTCGCCTTTTTCTCCGCTGGGGTCACCGTCGGCGGCCTCAGCGGACTGGCCACCTCTCTGCAGGACCGGGTGGCCCTGGGCATCATCGTGGGGCTCGTGGCAGGCAAGGTGATCGGGATCCTCGGCGCAACCGCGGCCGTCTCCCGCTTCACCCGCGCTCAACTGGATGAATCGCTGTCGTGGTGGGATGTCCTGGGTGTCTGCCTGCTGGGTGGCATCGGCTTCACCGTCTCCCTGCTCATCGGTGAACTCGCGTTCGGCGCCGGAACCGAACGCGACGAGCACGTCAAGGTCGGGGTTCTGGCCGGCTCGCTGCTGTCCGCGATCCTGGCCGCCGCGGTCCTGCGCATGCGCGAGCGCACCTACCGCCGCCTGCACCAGCAGGAATCCGTGGATGCCGACGTCGACGGCGTCCCCGACGTCTACCAGGACAAGCCGATCTGAGATGACAGAGTCCGAACGACGCCGGCACGGTCACGGTTGAGCCCGGCCGCCCACGGCGCTTACCCCGGATCCTGGACACGCTGAATCCAGCATGATGCTGGAGGAAGCGAGATGATCCTTTCGTAGTATGTAAGTCGTATGCGCAGCGTTCCGTCAACAAGCGGTGGACCTGCACCGGTCCACGCCCGGCGCGACGGTCCAGGGCATTGCCGCTGATCTGGGGGTCGACCGGGAAGCCTTGAGTACGTGGGTCAAGGATTGCACTCCGACCACGGGCCTGGTCGCGCCGGTGGTCCGGATGAGGCGCTGGCGGTCGGACCGGCCGGTGCCGGACGGGGGCCGGGGCAGGGTCGTCCGGCGGGGTCGGCGGCGCAGAACGCGGCGTCCACCCGCCGGCAGGTGCAACACGATGTCGAAGTCGAAAAGCTTTCTACGGAGAGGGATATGCTCCGTCAAACGTCAAATATTTCAAGGTCGAGACGACCTGGTGAGCCGTTGGGCAGTTCAATGATGACCATCGAGACACCTTCACGGTGAAGCGACTGTTCCAGGTCCTGGAACGCCACCCTCAGACGCGAACCCTCCAAGGCGCAACGTTCTGGATTGACAAGCCAGCTCAACCAGGACATGTTCCGGTTCTGCACCCGATAGAACACACGCCGAAGGCACTCCTACTGCAGGAAAGCCCCGCCCAACCAATACGAGAAAACCCTGAACGCTGCCACCTTCATCCTGGCAGCTTGAAACACCCACCCGCGTGTCCAAATTCCGGGGCGAAAGCCCTCCCACTGGCTTGGCCACCCCCGACATCTAAAACCGGGTCATTGAACCGCCCCGGAGTGTCCGGAAGCTCATACGGTTGACGGCAGCAGCGTAGCCAAGGCTGGGTGTGTGCCGTAGTGGATCTGTTCAAGTTCGGCTGGCGTGAGGTCGCTGCAGGCGCTGTGCAGGCGCCGGTGGTTGTGCCAATCGACCCATTCCAGGGTGGCCAGTTCGACGTCGTCCAGGCCTTTCCAGGGTCCTTGTGGATGGATGAGTTCGGTCTTGTAGAGGCCGATCTCGCTCTCGGCCAGGGCGTTGTCGTAGGCATCCCCGACCGTCCCGACCGAGGGCAGGATGTCGGCCTCGCTCAGACGTTCGGTCATGGCCAGCGCGAGGTATTGAGAGCCTGCGTCCGTTCCACCAGATCGGCCGGCCTCGGCACCGACGGATCGCTGATGGTGGTGCGCGGCTTTGCCGCCTCGCCGGGCGCCCTCAATGCCCATGAACCGCATGAGCCGTTCGACAGTGCACCGGGCGACCGGGGTGCCTTCGCGGTTGAGTTGCAGCCAGATTTTCTTGGCTCCGTAGACCCGGTAGTTCTTTGTCCAGACGCGGTGAATCTCGTTGCACATCAGAGCATCACGCCATTCAGATTCGGACAGCTAGCCGTCCATGACGCGGGCGCGGTGCTCGTAATAGGTGCTCGGGGCGATCGGTGTTCCGTACTCGGCCAGCACGGCGCAGATCGGTTCGACTCCCCAGTTCAGCTCCAGCACGGCATCGGCCGAGCCGCCCTCGACGAGGGCGACCCGGCCGACGTGCTCGGCGATGAACCTGACTAGTACTTGCGTGGCCGGTCGAACTCGGCCGCGAAGAAACCCGCTGCAGCCTTGAGGATTTCGTTGGCCCGCTTCAGTTCAGCATTCTCCCGACGCAGGCGCTTCAACTCAGGCGACTCATCGACCGAAACCCTCGCCTTGCGGGTCTTCGAGTTCGCCTGGGCAGCCTCAGCCTCGCGGACTCACTTGCGCAGGGTCTCGCCAGAGCCGATCCCGAGCTTGCCAGCAATCGAGTTGATCGCGGCCCACTGCGACGAATACTCCTCGGACGACTCCTGCACCATGCGCACCGCACGTTCGCGAAGCTCGTCCGGATACTGCTTCTTGCGACGTTCCCTCATGGACTCATCCTCTCAAGAGAAGAGCCCTCCGGACATCCCGGGGCGGTTCAAGCCCATGGGTGAGACCCACCGGCCGGTCGATCTCACACAGCGCCAGCGTGCCCGGGCCGATCTCCCCGGACGAAGAACCCTGCTCCACCCAGGCCGCCCCGGCGATCGGCATGAGCAGCTCGAACGTGCCGCGGGGGGAGCTGCGGATGTCGCGGCGGCCCCGGGTGAACTCTTCACTTACACCGCCGCACAGGGCAATGCCGTACCGGCTGGACCGTTGCCACTCCAGGCGTCCGGCCCAGGGCGCACCCTCGTCCACCGTCATCCGGCCGGATCCGTGCAGCTCGAGGAACGCGTCGCGGTATTGACTCCCGGTGCCGATCGAACCGGCGCCGTTCCCGTCATACATGCTGCCGTTCCCGACCCTTTCGTCCTGTCCGGAGGGGGTGAGCTCGAAGCTGAGCCAGTGCCAAGCTATATCGCCTGCACCGGCCGCACCAAGAAACCAGCTGACCTCGACGTTCGGTATCGAAATGTCACTGCTGTACGAGGATGGTCTACGTAGGCCTTCAGCCGCGAACGCCACCCGTCCCCGCCCGCCATCACAAGGCCCGCCGCCACGCAACCCATGGCGGATTGAGCCGCGCGCCAGCTCACCACCCGCTAACTTGAGGAATCCCCAACGCAGAGGAGCGCTCCGTGGGCAAGGTGGTTATGTACGGCTCGGTGTCGGTGGACGGTTTCATCGCGGACGAGAAAGACCAGCCCGGAACCTTGTTCGACTGGCTGATGGGCGGTGACGTGCCGCTGGACGAGAGCGGCGTGCTGAAGGTGTCGCAGTCGTCCTACGACTACATCCGGCCGTACTGGGACCAGATCGGAGTCACGATCGCCGGCCGCCACGTCTTCGACCTGACCGACGGCTGGGACGGTAAACCCCCGAGCGGCATCGACCACGTGGTTGTCGTGACACACCGGCCGGCCCCGGAGGACTGGAACCCTGAAGCACCGTTCCACTTCGTCGACAACGTCGAAGCAGCCGTGACCCAAGCACAGGAGCTGGCGGGTGACCGTCTGGTCGAGGTCGCCGCCGGCAACGTCGGTGGCCAGGTGCTGGCCGCCGGCCTGGTCGACGAGGTTCGCATGGACGTCGCACCTGTCGTGTTCGGCTCTGGCAAGCGTTACTTCGGGTCGGTCGATGCACAGCACCGGTTGGAGGATCCTGACGTGGTGATCCAGGGCAACCGGGTGATGCACCTGCGCTACCAGGTGCGCCGCTGACCGATCGAGATCGGGAAGGGCGTGAAGCCGTCCACGATCGCTGACCAGCCAGGAATCATTGCCCCGTTCCTCGTCTCTCCCCCCTCTTCGTTCGTGCTCATGCACAGTGTCCCCGGGGACACTGTGCATGAGCACGACCAAGGGGTGGGGGGCTTGTGGACGACCTGCTGGCGGACGATGCACGCCTCGCCTTGGGTGCGGGGTCACCCGATCCGGTCCGCAAACGCAGTAATGGCGGCCCGCGCCGCCCGATCGAAGTTTCTTCGTCGGGCGGGGGCCGCCATTACTGTCTTCAATTTTTGTCCGGCGATGTCCTACTCTCCCACACCGTAACCAGTG
>NZ_BSTC01000030.1 GCF_030269305.1 Kineosporia sp. NBRC 101731 | reverse complement strand
CGCCCGATGACTGACCGCCACACCCTTCGGACGACCCGTCGTCCCCGACGTGAAAATCACGTACGCCGTATCCAACTCCGACACCGCACGCGACAACACCGGCACCACCGCACCATTCACCAAAGCCGCCCGGGTATCGGCCGAATCCAGCACCACCACCGCCGCAGCAGGAACCTGGACTGCGCCTGAAGTGGTGATCAGGAGCGTCGGCGCGGAGTCCTGAAGGATCGCCGCAACCCGCTCCAGCGGATAGTCCGGGTCGATCGGCACGTAAGCAGCGCCCGCCCGCAGCACCGCCGCCAGAGTGACCACCAGATCTGCCGATCGGGGCAACAGCACCGCCACCCGGTCACCGACCCGCACACCCCGGTCCACCATCAGACCGGCCAGCGCATTCACCCGCAGATCGAAGTCGGCGTAGGAAAGTTCGGCACCCTCGTCATCGACAAGAGCAACCCCCGCCGGAGTCGCCGCGACCTGCCGCCGCACCAGCGCATCCAGCGTGAGGGAGGGAACCGCAACCGTGGGCCCGGCCTGCCAGCGAGCTACACCGTCCTGGTCCCGCCCGGGCATCACGACCAGATCCGACACCCGCTGCCGGGGATCCGCCGCGATCCCTTGCAGCACGGCGGTGAAGACCTCGATGAACCGCTGCACCCTCACCCGGTCGAACACGTCCGGCCGGTACTCGATCGTCAGGTCCAGGACCGGACCGGGGTTCGCCGTGAGGCTGAGGGGGTAGTGCGTGGAGTCCCGGCCGGACATCTCGCGGATGCTCAGACCAGCCCGCTCCTGGGCCTGCCCGAGACCGGTCTCGTCGTACGGGTAGTTCTCGTACACGACCAGGGTGTCGAACAGCTGCTCGTGTCCGGTGAGACGGTGAAGATCGGTGAGAGGGGTGTGGTGCTGGTCCAGCAACCGGGTGTGCCGATCCTGCACCTGACGCAGGAGTTCTGCCAGCGTCGGGTTACCGGCCAGGTCGACCGGCACCGGAAGAGTGTTGATGAACAGGCCGACCGTGTTTTCCACCCCGATCACGTCGGCCGGCCGGCCCGACACGGTGACGCCGAACACGACCGTGTCCTGCCCCGTGAACGCATTCAGGAACACGGCCCAGGCCGCCTGGACGAGGCTGCTCATGGTCGCCCCCGCGTCCATCGCCACCGTGGTCAGCGCCGCACTCGTCGCCAGGTCGAGGCCGAAGGACACCTCCTCGGGGAACAGGGAGACATCCGGTGACGCTTCCGGCGCCAGGAGCGTGGGCTCCTCGACGGCGGCCAGTTCCCGGGACCAGACATCAGTGGCGACCTGCCGGTCTCGAGAAACCAGCCATCGCAGGAACATCCCGTAGGAAGGATCGGGTTCCACCCGGGCCGCGGGGTCCTGGTACGAGTCGATCAGGACTTCCACCAGCCGGGGGATCGACCAGCCGTCCACCAGGGCGTGGTGGATCGTCCAGATCAGCGTGTGCCGGTCCGGGGCCGCGGTCACCAGGGTGACCCGCATCAACGGCGCGGCCGTCAGATCGATCGGCATCACCCGGTCACGATCGGCCACGTTCTCGAACTCTCGCTCGGGCGAGACCGATTCCCGGGCATCCACGAATTCGAGATCGATCGGGGCGACGGCCGGGACGACAGCGACGAACTCGCCGGTGCCGGCCGCGACGATCGCGGCCCGCAGATTCGGGAACCGCAGCAGCACCCGGCGCAGGGCTTCCCGAAGCCGGGCCGGATCGACGAGACCCTCGATCTGCAGGACGGTCTGGGTGACGTACACGTCCACCGCAGTCTCGCCGGTGACCTCCGCCCCGCGGTCCGCGCCGAGCAAGGACTCGAACACCAGACCCTGCTGCAAGGGCGTCAGCGGTTGTACGTCCGTCAGTTCCCCGTACGTGGATTCCCACTCGTCGATGTCGGCCTGGGTCAGGCCCGGCATGGCCAGGTCCGACGGAGAGCGTCGCACCCGTGCACTCCTCACCCCGTGATCGCGCAGGCCGGTCAGGGCCTGCGACCACAGCACGGCCAGCTCACGGATGTCCTCCTCCCTCACGACTTCGGCGGCGAAATCGAAGGATCCGTCCAGCACCAGTCCGTTCTCGCCCGCAACCGCCGCGATGTTGATGTCGATCACGGCCGGCAACGGGAGGTCGCGCGGGGCATGCCCGCTCAACCCTGAGGTTTCCGGCGCCGGGTCCCAGTTCTGGGCGATGCCGGCGGCGCCATCGAACCGGCCGAGGTAGTTGAACCCGATCTGGGGAACGTTCCCCGTTGAAAGGGTCTCTTCACCAGCGGGATCGAGGTGCCGGAGCAGACCGTAGCCGAGGCCACGACCGGGCACCCGTCGTAGCTGTTCCTTCACCCGGAGCACCGCATCGGCGGCGCGGGCCGGATCGGACAGAGCTCCGGTCGGGTCGATGTCCTCACAGTCGAGGGCCACGGGGTACCAGGACGCGAACCAGCCCACGGCCCGCGCGAGATCACTGCCCGGGACCAGGCTTTCTTCCCGGCCGTGGCCTTCCAGCCCGATCAGTGCGCGGCGGTGGTGCACCCCACGCCGGGCTCGCCACGCCCCCACCGCGATCGCCAGGGCGCCCAGAAGCACGTCATTCACATCGGCGGAGAGCGCGTGCGGGATCGTCGTCAGCACCGCCTGCGTCACGTCCTCGGGCACACCGACACGAACCGTTCTCGAGGTGGCGACGGTGTCGCGGAGCGGGTCGATCGGCCGGGACCCCAGCAACGGGTCCTCCCCGGCAACGACACCCGCCCAGAAGCCCGCCTGCCCGGCGATGTCCTCATCGGCGGCGCGGGAGTTCAGAGCGCCGGCCCACGAGGCCAGCCCCGTCCCCGCCGGCCACAACGGCCGGTCGGTCCTGCCCGTCTCCAGTTCCCACGCCTGGGCCAGGTCGTCGCCGAGCACGCGCCAGGACACCCCGTCCACAACGAGGTGATGCACCACCAGCAAGAGCCGGCCGGTGTCGTCCGCCTCACTCGAGAAGTCGCCCGAGAAGTCGCCCGAGAACCAGACCGCCCGCCACAGCACTCCCGCGCGGACGTCCAGATTCTCGGAAAGTCGCGCCGTGGCCGCGTCCAGGCGCTGGGCCCAGTCCGCGGACGACCAGGCCGAGGACACGCGCTCGGAGGTGATGCGGCCGGCAACACCAACACCGTCCGGGCCGACCGGGCCGGTCTGGAACCGCCAGGCCCCCGTGTCATCCCGCAGCAGGCGGCCTCGCAGGGCCGGATGGTGAGCCAGCACGCGCGCCATCACCCGTGCCAGGACGTCTTCGGTCAGGCCGGCCGGCGTCACCCAGGTGAACGACTGGGTGAAGGAGCCGAACCCGGGCTGATCCACCCACTGGGCCGCGATCGGCCACAGCGCCGATCCGGACGCGTCCGCGAGGGCGACGACCTCCGTCGTGGCCTGCGATGCGGCGGCCCGCTGATCGGCGCAGCGTGCCAGTGCGCCGACGGTCTTGGCCGTGAAAACGTCTGCAGCAGTGATCGAAAGACCCTGCCGCCGGGCCGCCGAGACCACCTGGATCGACAGGATGCTGTCCCCACCGAGGCGGAAGAAGTCGTCTTCCACGGAGAGGGGTGTGTTGGTGGGGAGGTGGAGGACGTCGGTGAAGATGTCGGCGAGGAGGGTTTCGGTGGTGCTGGTGGGGGCTTTTCCTGTGGTGGTGCTCAGGTTGGGTGTGGGTAGGGCGCGTCGGTCGAGTTTTCCGTTGAGGGTGGTGGGGAGGGTGTCCAGGACGGTGATGGCGGTCGGGACCATGTAGTCGGGCAGGATGGCGGCTACGTGCTGACGGGCCCTTTCGGGCAGGCTCGCGTCCTGGGCATCGGTGCCGCTGGTCTTGGCAGCGCCGTTTTCGTCACTGGTGTTGGTGGTGAGGTAGGCGGCGAGGTAGGTGCCGCCGGCGGGGTGGTGGTGGGCCAGGACTGCGGCGGCGGTGATGTCGGGGTGGGTTTCCAGGGCGTTGCGGATTTCGTCGAGTTCGATCCGGAAGCCGCGGATTTTGATCTGGTCGTCACTGCGGCCGAGGTATTCGAGGTGGCCGTGGTGGTTCCAGCGGACCAGGTCGCCGGTGCGGTAGAGGCGGGAGCCGTCGGCGGCGAACGGGTCGGCGACGAACCGCTGGGCGCTCAGGGCGCTCTGGTTGAGGTAGCCGTCGGCGATTTGTACTCCGCCGAGGTAGAGCTCTCCGATGACGCCGGGGGCGACGGGTCGTAGCCAGGTGTCCAGGACGAGGGTGGTGGTGTTCTGGACGGGCCGGCCGATGGGGACGACCACCGTTCCGTTGAGGCCAGTGGGATCGACGGGGTGGGCGGTCACGTCGACGGCGGCCTCGGTGGGCCCGTAGAGGTTGTGCAGGTCGGCTGTGGTGAACAGGGTGTGGGCCTGGGTGGCTGCGGTGGCTGGGAGGGCCTCGCCGGAGAAGAAGATCTGGCGTAGGGAGGAAAGCCTGGCCGGGTCGGGGTCGGAGGTCAGGAACGCGGTGAGCATGGAGGGGACGAAGTGCGCGATCGTCACCTGGTGCTGCTCGATCACCTGCGCCAGGTACACCGGGTCCTTGTGCCCGCCGTCGCGGGCCACCACGAGTGTGGCGCCGGTGATCAGGGGCAGGAAGAATTCCCAGACTGATACGTCGAATGCGTCGGGTGTTTTCTGCAGGACCCGGTCTCCTGGCCCGACGGTGTAGGCGTCACGCATCCACACCAGGCGGTTGATGATCGCGCGGTGGTTGACGGATACGCCCTTGGGGCGGCCGGTGGTACCGGAGGTGAAAATGACGTAGGCCGTGTCCCGACCGGTCACCGGGCGCGACAACACCGGCGGCGAAACTCCCACGGCAGCAGTGATGGCGGTGTCAGCGTCAGGGGCATCCAGCACCAGCACGCTCACTCCGCCTTCCGCTGCGTCGCCGGCCGCGTGACGGCTGTCGACCACGAGGAGGGACGGGGTGGCGTCCTGGAGGATCGCGGCGACCCGCTCCCCCGGATAGTCCGGATCGATCGGCACGTAGGCGGCACCGGCCCGCAGCACCGCCGCGAGAGCGACGACCAGATCGATCGACCGCGGCAGCAGGACCGCAACCCGGTCTCCCACCCGAACCCCGCGTCCGGTCATCACCACAGCCAGGGCGTTGACCCGCGTATCGAAGTCGGCGTACGAGAGCGTTGTCCCGAGGTCATCGGTCAGAGCGATGGCCGCCGGGGTGGCCCGGGCCTGACGACTCACCAGATCGTCCAGCGTCACGGCCGCAACCTCGACCGTCCCGCCGCGCTGCCAGCCAACCACCTCGGTCTGGTCCTGCTCGGACAGCAGGCTCAGCTCCGACACCCGCCGCCCGGCATCTGCGGCGATCCCTTCGAGGACGGCGGTCAGGACCTGGGTGAAGCGGTGGGCGGTGCGGCGATCGAGGATGTCGGTGGCGTAGGTCAGGAGGCCCTGGATCTGGACGGTGTCGTCCTCCAGGTAGAGGTCCAGGTCGGTCTTGACCGCGGCCAGGGTCTCCGTCGCCGGGGCCACCGTGACGCCGGGCAGGGTCAGCGCCTGGTCCGGTTCCTCGACGTAGTGGGTGAGCATGATCTGGAACAGAGGATTCCGGTTGGCCGCCCGCTCCGCACCGGCAGCCTTCGTGATCTCCTCGAAGGGCGCGCCCTGATGGGCGAACCCGTCCAGCACCGTCTGCCGGGTGGCCCGCAGCAGATCCGGGATCGTCTGCGCCGGATCGAGGTGGTGACGGAACGGCAAGGTGTTCACGAAGTACCCGACCAGGTCCTCCAGCCCGTCCTGGGTACGTCCCCCGACCGGGGATCCGATCACCACGTCGTCGCCGGCCCCCAGCACGGACGCGGCGACCGCGGTGGCGGCCTGGGCGATCATGAACATCGACACGCCTTGCTGGGCAGCCACCTGCCGCAGTGCCTGCACCGTGTCGGCGTCGACGCTGAAGGTCAGGTCCACACCGTGATGGGTGGGTGCCGTCGGGCGGGGCCGGTCCAGCGTGATCGTGGACTCCTGCGGGGCCTCGGCCAGAACCTCACGCCAGTACTGCAGGTCACTGCTCAACAACGAGCCCGGGTCACCCGGGTCACCGAGGACCTCGCGCTGCCAGACGGCATAGTCGGCGTACTGCACCGGTAGCGGCGCCCAGCCCGGTGCCTGCCCGGCCGTTCGGGACCGGTAGGCCGTGGCCAGGTCGCCCAGCAGCGAGGAGAACGACCACTCGTCCACGGCGTGGTGGTGCACCGCCAGCGCGAAGACCCACTCGCCGGCGTCCACGCGCAACAGCCCGCCCCGCACCGGCAGATCCCCGGCCAGATCGAACCCTCGCTGAACCGCCCCGGCCACCCACGCGTCCACCGCTTCCGTCGGTGACAGGACGAGGCCCTCGACGCGGTTCTCGGACACCCAGGTGGTGAGGTCGACGGTCACCAGGTTCAGGTCGGCGACGGCTTGCTCGGACGGCAGGACGACCTGGTGCAGCCGGCCGTCCTGCTCGACCAGAAGAGTCCTCAGTGCCTCGTGCCTCGCCACCACATCCGTGACCGCACCCAGCAGAGCCTTCTCATCCAGGCCCCCGGACAGACGCAACACCGTCGGCACCACGTACCGGCCGCCCGGGCCACCCAGCTGCTCGATCAGCCACAGCGACTGCTGACCGTAGGAAACGGGCAGAACATGCGGACGCGGCAGATCCCCCACCCGCAGCGAGGCAGCCGTTTCGGTGTTCCCGGCGGCCGCCTGGCGCTCGTCGACCACCGCCGACAGCGCAGCAATCGTGGGGGCCTCGAACACCTCACGCAACGTCAGAACCCCACCGAACACCGCATTCGCACGCGCCACGACCCGGGTCGCCAGCAGCGAATGCCCACCCAGACGGAAGAAGTCGTCCTCCACCGACAGTTCCGTGGCGGCCGTCATCTGCAGGACCTCGGCAAAGATCTCGCTCAGCGCGACCTCGGTCGGCGTGGCCGGGGCCCGGCCCGCACCCGTCACCGCCGTCAGGTCCGGTACCGGCAGGGCGCGGCGGTCCAGCTTGCCGTTCACCGTGACCGGGAAGCTTTCCAGAACCGTGAACACCGTCGGCACCATGTACTCCGGCAGCATCCCCGCCGCGAACTCCCGCAGGCCTTCCCCCACATCGGCTTGTGCCGTCAGGTAGGCGGCCAGGTACTTCCCACCGGCCGGGTGGTCATACGCCACAACCGCCGCCGCCGTCACCTCCGGGTGCGACTCCAGCACGTTACGGATCTCGTCCAGCTCGATCCGGAAACCCCGCACCTTCACCTGGTCGTCCGCCCGGCCCAGGTACTCCAGCTGCCCATCGGTACTCCACCGCACGAGGTCCCCGGTGCGGTAAAGCCGTTCCCCGGCACCACTGAACGGGTCGGCCACGAACCGCTGGGCGCTCAGACCGGCCTGCCCCAGATAGCCGTCCGCAACCTGAACGCCGCCGAGGTAGAGCTCTCCCATCACCCCGGGGCCTACCGGGCGCAGCCAGGAATCCAGTACCACCACCGACGTGTTCCACACCGGACGACCGATCGGAACCGTCTCACCCTCCGGATCAAAATCCTTCAGAGCGAAACCGACCGTCTCCACCGCAGCCTCGG
>NZ_BSTC01000029.1 GCF_030269305.1 Kineosporia sp. NBRC 101731 | reverse complement strand
ATCTCGCGGGTGCTTCCTTGATCCTCGGGCTGATATTCCGTCGCAAGAACATCATCCCAGGTCAGCGGGCACCCGCGGCCTATTTTGCGGTGACATCACTCATGCTGGCCGGTGGATCCGGGCTCAGCACGGAGAGCAGTGGCCAATTTCGAAATTTTGCCGAACGCCTACTATTGAAAATGCCAGAGAAAGAAAACATTCACGGAATGGATGGGCTGTGCGTGTCTCTGTCGTAAGGGACTTCGGTGCGCTGACGCGCACTGCTCGGCGGGCCCGGGGAATGACCCAAGCCGATCTTGCTGATCGTATGGGCATCAGCCGCGAATGGGCGGTACGCCCCTTGCCTGACGCTGGAACGGCTGCCCCGAAGACGCCCAGGAAGCCGAGAGCCAAGACGAGGGCCACCTCGAGAACGACAGTCGCCGCCAGCACGGCGGACGCCGAAAAGGCAGCCCCTGCTAACCGCTCCGCACGTTCTACGGCCTCGCCCACCGCTGACCCGTTCGCGTCGCTGTTCGCACAGAGAACAGGCCGATACCAATGAAGAGTTCCCAGCGCCTGCGTGTATTCCTCGACGGTGTACCCATCGGCGAGGCGCGGCAGACACCCCAGGGAGCCCTGACGTTCGTCTACGACGAGGACTACCAGGCAGACCCGCACGCGACGCCACTTTCGCTGTCCATGCCTCTGCGCGAAGGCAGACATGCAAACAAGGCCGTTCTCGCCTACCTGGACAATCTTCTCCCGGACTCAGATGCAGCCCGCCAACGATGGGGCCAGCAGTACGGAGCGAACCCCAGAAACCCCTTCTCGCTCTTGCGACACGTCGGTCGTGACGCCGCCGGCGCCGTGCAAATCCTGCCCGAGGTAGACGCACCCGACACCACCGAACGGACGGGCGACATCGAATGGCTCACCGATGACGATCTCGCCACGCTGGTGAATGAACTCGCCGCGCACGGCGGGGCGTGGGATCCCGGCCGGTTCGGCGGCCGGTGGAGCCTGGCGGGCGCGCAACCGAAAATTGCGCTGTTCCAAGACCCTGAGACCAGTGGATGGGGTATTCCCCGCGACTCGACTCCCACCACATGCATCGTCAAGCCCGCACTGGGCGCCTTCAAGCGTCACCACATCAATGAGGCTCTGTGTCAGCGAACTGCTCAACAGGCCGGGCTTCTCGCTGCCGATGTGGACCTGTTCGAGCTTGCCGACGTCCGTGCCATCATCTCGCACCGCTATGACCGCGGGCAGGACAGCAACGGCCGGTGGCATCGGGTCCACCAGGAGGATCTTTGCCAGGCCCTGGCCGTCCCGCCCAGCCTCAAGTACCAGAATGACGGCGGTCCCGGCGTAGCCGCCGTCGGCAGACTGTTCCAGCGACTCCAGATCGACGACCGGACCGCGTCGGTCAAGCGCTTCTTCCAGGGCCTCGCCCTCAATGTCCTCATCGGCGGTACTGACGCCCACGCCAAGAATTACTCGCTCATGCTTATCGGCGGCCACGCTCAGGTCAGCCCGCTCTACGATGTCGCCTCAGCAGCCTGCTACCCACAGTACGACCGTCTGAAGTCTGCGATGAAGATCGGCGAGCACTGGACGTTCCTGGACGTCGGCAACGCCGACTGGGAGAAAGTGGCCAAACAACTCGGCCTGCCTGGCGAACAGGCCATCGCGTGGGTCGAGGAATTACGCGAGGAACTACCGGAAGCCTTGGAACGGGCGGCTGCGTCGCTACCCGCCGACGTGCGAACCGAAGCAACCACGATGGCTGAACGCATCGCCGATCATGTCGCTGGGTCCTGGCGCCCCGACCAGAGGGACACCCGCACAACCTCGTCCCGCCCCTGGGCCTGAACATGACTGAGCCGGCGCTGTCAGATGCGCCGGCCGTCCGTTCACCTCCGGATTACCTCGATCGCGAGGCTGCCCATGGTCAGGGCCAAGCCCTTCCGTTCATCTCCACGCTGACCTCAGACGACGCGACCGATTCGCCAGCACGACGAGCAGGATCACCAGCACCACGGTCACCCCTACCGCCGCAACACCCGACACCACCGCCAGGATCCCCGAGAGTTTGACGATGAAGGTCTCCGTGTCGGCCCAGATGAACGTGAAGGCCGAGGAATCGCTGGTGTCACCGAACGCCGGGATGCAGAAGTAGGCCCCGGCCACGGCCAGGAGCTGGGCAGCCGCCAGGATCTCGACCAGAGCGGCCATCGTCCTGGACATCTCGGCCGGACCACCCCGCGGGCGCAGTGATGCCAGGGCCGCCCCCTGGGTGGCCACCGCGACCCCCATGACCGGCAGCAGGGCCGGGATGAGGAAGAAGGCCCACCACCCCTTCATCACCGAGAGGACCGCCAGCACCACGGTCATCAGCAGGATGACGGCAATCAGCGCGCCCCAGTGACTGAGGTATCCGACGGCCAGCGTGCTGCGCGACGGCTCGGTGGGCCCGGAAGGAAAGGGCGGGGGCTGCTGGGACTGCTGAGGCTGCACGGGGATCTCCAGGTTCTGGTTCATGGCCACGCTCGGACTGCGACAGACGGACAACAACGGAGCGCGGATGGGGACGCGCTGACCTCTTGAGGTGTTGCACGGCCCGCCGGCGCGGGCGCTGGGTGTTTGCTCGGCATCCTGACAACTTCCTCAAACCTCTTGGCCAGGCTGGATCAGTCGTCCGGGACGCTCCCGGGCGGCCATGATCCCGAGAGGTGGTTCCCCATGCGCAGGAACGTCCGGCCCGGCCCGGCCGCCGTGCTGATCGCGATCGGCCTGACCCTGACGGCCTGTTCATCCTCGTCCGGTGCCGCGGCACCCACCGCCCAGAACGCCGGCAAGCCCAGCGTGGCCTCGCTGGTGAAGAAGAACACCGCGGCCGGGCCGACCAGCACGGCCGAGCGCCCGCGCGAACGCATCGACATGACCGAGCAGGAGTCCGAGGCGCTGTTGAAGCCCTACCAGGACTGCATGTTCGAGCACGGGGTGGACATTCGATCGTCGCGAGAACAGCGGACGGCCAAGGAGCAGGCCTCGGGCGGGATGTCCGCCGCCACGTCGAAGGACGACGCTCGGTGGACGGCGGCGGAGAGCGCATGCTCGCAGTTCTACCCGTTGCCGGCCTGGGAGAAGGACCCGGCCAACCCGGAGGCCCGGGACTTCGCGCGCGCCGTCGTGGTCTGCCTGAAGAACAAGGGCGTGCGGTTGGTGGAGGTCTCCTCGGACGGTATGAGCTATGCCTTCGGCGGTGAGGACAACGATGCGCGGTCGATCTCGCTGGGTCTGGAGAAGGCCCCGGAGTGCGAGCGGGAGGTGGCCGCGGACATGAAGTAATCAGCAGAGGACGACGTTGCGGCGGCCGGGTTCTCCCGGCCGCCGCTTGTGCTGTGGTGGCGAACGATCAGACCGAGGCCAGGGCCTCGGTCGGGGTCAGCCGGGATGCCCGCACCGACGGGTACACACCGGCCAGGACGCCCACGGCCACCGCCCCGGCCACTCCGGACACGGCCGCCGCGGCGGGGATCACCACCGGCCAGCCGTTCCAGGCGGCGTACCCGGCCGTGGCCAGAGCCCCCAGGCCGGTGCCGATCAGGCCACCCAACCCGGCCAGCAACACCGACTCGGTGAGGAACTGGGCGCGAATCTGACCCCGGGTGGCACCCAGCGCCCGGCGCAGGCCGATCTCGGAGCGGCGCTCCAGCACCGAGATCACCATGGTGTTGGCCACGCCGATCCCGCCGACCACCAGCGCAACCGCGGCCAGGCCGAGGAAGAGCACGGAGAAGCTCGCTTCGGTGGCCCGTTTGGCCGCGAGCGCGTCCGAGGGACGGCTGACGACGACGTCGCCCGGTCGTTCGGGATCGATCGTGGTCGCCAGCACCGAACGGACGCCTTCCAGTTGCGGTTCGTGGCTGCGCACGTAGATCACGGTCGGATGCCCGTCGAAGGTCAGGGCCTCGAGGGCGACCTCCCAGCCGACCAGGGCCGCGTAGTCGAGATCGGGCGCCAGCGGCACCGGCTGGAGAATGCCGACGACGGTGAACTGCTGCTCCCCGATCATCACCAGCGGGGCCGGTGCGCCCGTACCGATCGTGACGCCCAGGCGGGTCGCGGCCTTGGCGCCCAGGACGGTGGCTGGGAGGCGGGCGTTGGTCGGGGTGAGCCAGTGCCCGGCCGAGATCCGCGCCCCCAGGGTCTGGAGCAGTCCGGGCCGGGCTGCGAGCACGGTCAGGTCCGGGTTGGCTCCCGGCGCGACCCGGTCGTTGCGGCGCAGCGGTGTATGGGTGTTCGCGACCGCGCTGACCCCGGTGACGGGGCCGATGCGTTCCACCATCGCCATGGCCGATCCCGGCAGCTGGGCCGGTGGTTCCTGGTCCTGAACGGCGCTGGCCTGCAGCAGATTCGTGCCCATCGCGGAAAGCTGCCGGGACAGGTCGGCCTGGCTGGAGGCGGGGATACCGGTCACGACGATCATGGTGGCGATCCCGATCGCGATACCCAGCGCCGAGAGCGCGGCCCGGGCCTTGCGGGTGCGCAGCCCGATCGCGCCCAGCGCGAGCACGTCGCGCGGTGTCAGCCGGTTCATGCTGCCTGCCTGCTGTCGTGGACCAGGCGGCCGTCGCGGATCTCGACGCGGCGCGGCAGGGACGCGGCGATCTCCCGGTCGTGGGTGATCAGCGCGATGGTCGTGCCTTCGTCGTTGAGCCGGCGCAGCAGGTCCAGCACGGCCTGCCCGTTCGCGGTGTCCAGGGCGCCGGTCGGCTCGTCCGCGAGCACCAGGGAGGGCTCGTTGGCCAGCGCCCGGGCGATCGCGACGCGCTGGCGCTCACCGCCGGAGAGCTGGTGCGGCCGGTGACCGGATCGGTGGCCCAGGCCGACGCGGTCCAGAGCTTGCAGGGCCAGAGGACGCCGGTGGCGGCGGGGCACGCCGGCGTACAGGAGGCCGGTGGCCACGTTGTCGACGGCGCTGAGGCCCTCGGTGAGGTGGAACTGCTGGAAGACGAAGCCGAGCTCGCGGGCACGCAGGGCCGAGAGTGGACGGTCGGCCAGGCGCGCGACGTCCTGACCGGAGATCAGCACCTGGCCCCGGGTCGGCCGGTCGAGGGTGCCCATGATGTTCAGCAACGTGGACTTGCCCGAGCCGGAGGGACCGACGATGGCCAGCAGTTCGCCGGCCTCGACCGTGAGCCAGACCCCGGCCAGGGCGCTGACTCCTCCGGGGTAGTCCATCCCGGCGTCGCGAACTTCGAGCACCGGAACCGGCTCGACGCTCACGGTACTCATGAGGCCACCACCACGGACGTGCCCGTGTCCAGGCCGTCACCGGTGATCTCGACCAGCCCGTCGGAGAACATCCCGGTCTCGACCGCGACCAGCCCGCCACCGTCGGCCAGCTCCACCGCATAACCGCCTTCGCTCAGAGAGACCAGCGCCTCGATCGGGGCCACCAGCACGTCCTTCACCGTGCGGGCGACGAACTCGACGTCGACGTCGGCGGCGTCGATCCGGGCCAGGGCCTTGCGCTGGTTCACCTCCACGGTGACGGCCAGCTGCTGTTCCTCCTGGCCGTCAGCACTCGCCAGGGAGCGGCCGACCGTCGTGACCCGGCCCCGCACGCTGCGGTTGTCCGGCAGCGTGATCCGGACTCGGTCGCCGCGGTCGATGGCGCCGGCCTTGGCCAGCGAGGCCATCACGGTGATCACCTTGCGCGTGGAGGTGACCGAGAGCACCGCCTGGTCGGCGGCCGCCCCGGTCTGCGACAGCACTGACTCCACCCGCAGCGGCCCCTGCCGCACCTCTACCTGGCCGATGTCGATCCGGCCGGTGACCGGACGGTGGGTGTCCTTCTGCCAGTGCCGGATCGCCGTGACGAGCTGCGGGGTCAGTACTCCCTCACCGCTGCGGACGGTGACCGTGCGCGTGCGCAAGGACTGGCCCGATGTCCCGGTGTCCCCCTGATCCGAGTCGAGCGTCCCCGCACCCTGGCCATCGGCGTCCTCACGTTCGGCGCCCTGCTGGACCGAAGCGGCCCCTTGCCCGACCGCGTCCCCCTGTTTGACTGCGTCCCCCTGTTTGACCGCGTCCCCCTGTTTGACCGCGTCCCCTTGATCGCCGGCGTCCCCTGCCGCGTCGTCGGAAACTGTCGCGGTCCGCTGGACCACCTGCTGCCCCGCCACCGGCTGCTGCCCGACGGTGTAGCCCAGCGCGGCCAGGTTGTCGGCCACCACCTTCACGTCCCGCCCCACCAGGTGATCACCGGAGATCCGCCGGTACAGCGGCAGGCTCCCGTAGAACAGCGTCACCGGTTCGTCGTCGACCCGGTACAGCTGTCGGCCCTGCCGGATCGTCGAGCCCGGCTGTGGCAGCCAGGTGAGGGTTCCGGATCGCCGCCCGGTCAGCTCCCAGGCCGGGCCGTAGCCGACCTTGCCGCCGATGACCTGGCTGCTCGAGAGGTCACGACGCTCCAACGTCACCGTCTGGGCCGGATCGGTCGCCGCAGCGGCGGGTGCGGAGGGCCGGTGGCTGACCACCAGGTACCCACCGGCACAGACCAGGATCACCGAAAGAACGGACATAAGGCCCCACATCCCGTAACGGCCTCCTGGCCGCGGGTGATCGGGGTCGACGGACTTCACACGCATGAGGAACGACATTGGACGGAAGTCGTTAGAAACCTGTCAGGTTCGGGTCACGATCCCGGATCCGGAGCGAAAGGCATTTAACATCGGCCAGATGTGCGCACATGTCCTGGTGGCCGAGGACGACCACCGGCAGGCCGAGGTACTCCGGCGGTACCTGGCCTCGGAGGGGCACTCCACGACGCTGGTACACGATGGGATCAGTGCGCTGGATCAGGCCCGCCGGGCGGCGCCCGACGTGCTGGTGCTGGACGTGATGATGCCTGGACTGGACGGCCTGGCGGTCTGCCGGGCCCTGCGGGCCGAGTCGGACGTGCCGATCCTGATGCTGACGGCCCGCTCGAGCGAGGACGATCTGTTGGCCGGACTGGATCTGGGGGCGGACGACTACCTGACCAAGCCTTATAGTCCGCGGGAACTGATGGCCCGCATCCGCACACTGCTGCGGCGCACAGCCGCAGCCCGTCGTAGCGACCCCGCACCGGTGCACCGGATCGGGCGGCTCCAGGTCGAGGAGGCCCGTCACCGGGTGGCCCTGGATGACCAGGAGATTGACTGCACGCCTGGGGAGTTCGCGATCCTGGCGGCAATGGCGGCCCAGCCCGGGCGCGTCTTCACCCGGGCCCAGCTGCTCGTGCACACCCGCGGGCTGGACCGCAGCTCGACCGAGCGCACCATCGACGTGCACGTGATGAACCTGCGCCGCAAGATCGAGAGCGACGCCCGGCGGCCGGAGTACCTGCTGACGGTCTACGGCGTCGGCTACCGGATGACCGGCGACAAGAGCGACGGTATGACGGCCACCATGACGGGGCTCGCTCCGTGAGCCGGGTCCCGCTGCGGCACCGCCTGGTGACACGTCTGCTGGCCACGTCGATCGTGGTCGCCGTCCTGGCCGTCGCGGCCACCGCCTGGCTGGCCACCCGCACCGTGTCCCAGGCGATCCGGCAGGAGCAGGGGCGCTCGCTGAGCGACGAGAAGGCGCTCTACGACGCCCTGATCGGGTACGCGGCCACGCACCGTGACTGGAGCGGCGTCGGTGCGCTGCTCACCGAGCAGTCCGCGACCCTGAGCCGCCGGGTCACGCTGACCACCGAGGACCGGCAGGTGATCGCCGACTCCAGCTCCACCCCCGGTCCTTCTCTCGCCACCGCCCAACCGTCCGCGACCGTCGATCCGCTGCGCCTGGACGCCACCCTGACCGGCAGCACCGAGAGCATCGATCCGCGCGCCGTCGGCCCCTTCCGGATCACCCCGGCCCAGGCCAGCTCACTGCGCACGTACGCGCAGGACCAGCTGGCCTGCGCCGAACGCAGCGGGGCACAGGGCAAGATCACCACGGCGCCCAGCGGCCGTCCCGTCGTCACGGTCAACGGCTACGAGAGCGTGCTCACCGCCTGCCAGCAGCAGATCACCAGCCCACTGGTGAAGACCGAACGCCAGGCGCTGGGCCAGCTGACGCAGCTGGCCGGCCGGTGCGTGCCGGATCCCCGCAAGACTCTCGCCTCGGCGCCGGCGGACCTGGGGTCGGGATCCCTGGCCGAGCAGCTGCAGACCTGGGTCGGCATCAACGGTGACGCCGCGGCGCTCCGCTGCCTGGCCCGGGCCCGCCGCACCCAGCTGGAGCCGTACACGGCACCGGCCGCACTGCTGTTCGTCACCGATCCGGACACCGGCCTGAACCGGCCGACCTTCACCCTCTCCCGCGCCAACGTCATCCGGATCGCCACCGTCACCGGGCTCGTGCTGCTGGTGACGATCGCTGTCACCGTGCTGGTCGGCCGTCGGCTGGTGCGGCCGCTGCGGGCGCTGACCGAGGCGGCCGCCGCCCAGGAACCCGTCACCATCTCCACCCGCGACGAGATCGGCTACCTGGCCACCGCTCTGAACCAGGCCACGCAGCGCCGAGACCAGGCCGAGGCACAACGCCGGGCGATGGTCGGCGACGTCGCCCACGAGCTGCGCAACCCGCTGACCAATATCCGCAGCTGGCTGGAATCCGCCCAGGACGGCCTGACCAGCACCGACCGGCAACTGGTCGACCTGCTGCACGACGAGACCCTGCTGCTGCAGCACATCATCGACGACCTGGCCGATCTGGCCGCGGCCGACGCGGGCACCCTGCGCCTGCACCCCGAACCGACCGACCCCCAGGACGTCCTGGACCAGGTGCTGGACGCCCACCTGAGCGCGGCCGAGAATGCCGGGGTTGTCCTGGCCGTCGATGCCCGGACGACCCCCCCGCTGAGCGCCGACCCGGTGCGACTGCGTCAGCTCGTCGGCAATCTGGTGTCGAACGCGATCCGCCACACCCCCGCCGGTGGCTCGGTGACGCTGAGCGCCCGGGCCGAGCCCGGCGTCGTGATCCTCACCGTGCGGGACACCGGCACCGGCATCGCGCCGGAGCACCTGCCGAAGGTGTTCGACCGGTTCTGGCGGGCCGACACCTCCCGCACCCGGGCCACCGGCGGCAGCGGGCTGGGCCTGGCCATCGCCCGGCAGATCACCCAGGCCCACGGGGGCACGATCACCGTGGACAGCACGCTGGATGCAGGAACCACGTTCACCGTCCGGCTGCCCGGGCAAGACCCCCGGTCCTGAGCGTGCGAACCGACATCTCCTGGTCTACAGCGCACAGCAGGGGACTCATCCGCGGTCGCCGGTACCGGTGCTCGTGGGGGCCGAGGTATTCCGGTCACCTCCGGGAGGAGACGAATCCCAGCCCTGTGCGGCCTGTGCCAGGCTGCGGTGAGCTGCTCGGACAACGGCGTCGGGAGTGATACCGAATTCCTGGTAGAGCCTTGCGGCGTCGGCCGAGGCACCGAAGTGCTCGAGGCTGACGATCTGCCCTGCGTCTCCGACGATATCGCGCCAACCCTGTCCCACCGCGGCCTCGACGCTGACACGGGCCCGTACGGAGGGCGGCAGGACCAGATCTCGATAGGCCTGCGGTTCAGTCTCGAACCATTCTCGGCACGGCATGGACACCACCCGGGTGGCGATCCCGTCAGCTTGCAGAATCTCCCGGGCCCGGACCGCGATCTGGAGCTCTGAGCCGGTAGCAATCAAGACGACTGCCGGATAAATGTTTTCAGCGTCGACCCGGGCCTCGGCCAGTACGTATCCACCGCGGGCCACGCCTTCGGCGGACCCGAACTCGCCACCGGTACGGTCGAAGACCGGAAGATTCTGTCGTGACAGCACGAGACCAGCGGGGCGGTCGATGTGTTCGAGGATGGTGCGCCAGGCCCAGACGGTCTCGTTGGCGTCCCGGAGCCTGACCACATCGAGCCCGGGAATGGCCCGCAGGGCGGCCAGGTGCTCGACCGGCTGGTGAGTGGGACCGTCCTCGCCCAAGCCGATCGAGTCGTGCGTCCACACGTAGGTGACGGGCAGTTTCATCATCGCGGCGAGGCGGATCGCCGGGCGGAGGTAATCGCTGAACGTCAGAAAGGTGCCGCCGTAGGGACGGGTGAGGCTCTGCAGGGCGATGCCGTTCATCGCCGCGCCCATCGTGTGTTCCCGGACACCGAAGTGCAGAGTGCGCCCATATGGACCACCCGTCCAGTTGCGCGTCTGGTGACCGGCCGGGACGAACGAATCCTCACCCGTCATCGTCGTATTGTTGGACTCGGCGAGATCAGCCGAACCGCCCCACAGTTCGGGTAGCACCGGAGCCAGGGCGCTCAGGACAGCCCCCGACGCCTTGCGCGTGGCCATGCCCGTGGCATCGGTATCGAAGACGGGTAGAGCCTCGGTCCATCCGTGGGGAAACTCCTGGCGGCTGAGCCGGTCGAGCAACGCGGCTCTGTCCGGGTTCACCGTGCGCCAGCTGTCGTAGATCTCCTGCCATTCCTGGTGCCGGCGGGCACCCAGTTCGCCGACCGCGCGAGCTCGCTCCAGCACGACGTCCTCGATCTGGAACGAATGCTCCGGATCGAATCCCAGAAACTTCTTGGTGGCTCGGGTCTCGTCCTGACCCAGCGCAGCACCATGAGCTTTCCCGCTGCCGCGCAGATGCGGAGCCGGCCAGCCGATGATCGTGCGCAGCCGGATGAACGACGGGCGGCGGGTCTCCTCCCGAGCCACCTCGATGGCAGCCAGTAAAGCATCGACATCTTCGACGTAGTCGCCGGTTACGGTCCAGTCAACGGTCTGGACATGCCAGCCGTAGGCCTCGTAGCGCCGGGCCACGTCCTCGCTGAAGGAGATGTCGGTGTCATCCTCGATGGAGATGTGGTTCTGGTCGTAGATCACCACAAGATTGCCGAGCTCTTGGTGTCCAGCGAGCGAGCTGGCCTCGGCCGTGAGACCTTCCATCAGGTCGCCGTCGGAGGCCAGGACGAACACATGGTGGTCGAACGGGCTCTGTCCGGCCGGTGCTTCCGGGTCAAGGAGACCGCGTTCGCGCCGGGCCGCCATGGCCATACCGACCGCACTGGCCAGTCCTTGTCCGAGGGGTCCCGTCGTGATCTCGACGCCCCGGGTGTGGCGGTGTTCCGGATGGCCAGGTGTCGCCGAACCCCAGGTGCGGTAGGCCTTGATGTCGTCCAGTTCCAGTCCGTACCCGGACAGGTACAGCTGCAGGTACAGAGTGAGACTGGTGTGACCGCAAGAAAGAACGAAGCGGTCGCGACCGAGCCACTGGTCGTCGGCGGGGTCGTGCCGCATGACGTTCTGGAACAGGAGGTAGGCCACTGGAGCCAGACTCATTGCCGTTCCGGGATGGCCATTGCCGGCCTGCTGCACGGCATCCGCGGCGAGGACCCGGATGGTGTCGACAGCGCGCAGGTCCAGATCGTTCCACCCGGCTCGCTCGGCCCGGGTGAGAGAAGGTGCTGCGTACTCCTGTGAAACTGCCTTCTGGATCAAAGGACTCTCCTCTGCACGGACTCGGCCTCGCTGGTCTGGACGGCCCGGTGCTCGCGCTGGACCACCTCGGTCAGCTCAGCCCATGACGTCTCGAACTTCTCCAGCCCTTGGCGTTCCAACAGTGCGGTGACCTCGTCAAGATCGATCCCCTCGTCCTTCAGCTCCCGCATGAATCGGTGGGCGTCGACGTAGTGAGAGCGCACGGTGTCCCCGGCGATGAGGGCATGATCAGCCACCGCTTCCAAGGTGCTCGCCGGCATCGTGTTCACGGTGCCGGAAGCAACGAGATCAGTGACGTACATGGTGTCGCGATACTCGTGATTCTTGACACCGGTGGAGGCCCACAGCGGACGCTGCGGGTTCGCTCCCGCGGCCGACAACTCCTGCCAGCGGGCAGTGCCCAGGCTCTGCTCGAAGACTTCGAACGCCAGCCGGGCATTGGCGACAGCGGCTCTTCCGCGAAGGGCGGCGGCGCTGGCCGTGCCCAGGGCATCCAGGCGTGCATCGATCTCGGTGTCGACACGGGATACGAAAAACGATGCGACCGAGTGAATCGAGCCCAGATCGCGACCTGCCGCCCGGGCTTGCCCCAGCCCGTTCAGGTAGGCCTGAAACACCTCTTCATAACGGCTCAGGGCGAAGATCAGGGTCACGTTGACGCTGATGCCTTCACCGATGATCTGGGTGATGGCCGGCAAGCCCTCCGGTGTCGCCGGAATCTTGATCATCACGTTCGGGCGATCCACCGCCACGAAAAGGGCCCGGGCCATGTCGGTCGTCCTTGCGGTATCCCGCGCCAGACGAGGATCAACCTCGATGGACACCCTGCCGTCCACACCGTTGGTCCGGTCGTACACCGATCGCAGCTCGTCGCAGGCGTCCCGGACGTCGGACGTGGTGAGGTCGAAGAGCGCGCGGTCAGCGTCGTGCCCGTCGGCGGCACTACGGCGCAACTGGTCGTCATAGGCATGGCCACGGGATAGGGCACTGGCGAAAATCGTAGGATTGGTAGTCACTCCTACGACATGCCGGTCGTCTATCAATCGCCCTAGATCCCCTGTTCTCAGCAGCTCACGAGAAAGGTCGTCGAGCCAGACGGAAACACCGGCTCGTGAGAGATCGGCAAGCGGTTCCGAGGATCCAGGCTGGTCAACGGATTGCGCGGCCACTGTGCTCATGATCAAAAACCCGTCAGAGAAGATATCTTTCGGAGAGGTACCACCGGGGCCGGGGCGGTACTACGACCTGACCGAGGCTATCCGTTCTGCCGACCGGCGCCTGCGCAAGTGCGCACCGGGCCCTTCGTTCCTCGCAAATTCCTGCGACCGGTGACCCCGACGTAGCCACGCGCGGTCCTGGAACTGTCGCGTCGGGCGCCGAACACCAGACCGCGGCGTGGATCTACTGGTTCAGCACCTGGGGGTCAGCGAACCCGGGCCTCGCGCATCAGATGACTCATCCGGCCGAGCTGGTCGATCTCGATCTCGATCACGTCCCCGGCCCGTAGATACTTCCGAGAGTCCCCGGAACCGAGCGCGACGCCGGCGGGAGTGCCGGTATTGATGACGTCTCCAGCCTCCAGCACCATGAACTGGCTGATGTAGCGCACCAGTTCACCAACTCCGAAGATCATGTCGCCGGTACTGGCGCTCTGGCGCAGCTCTCCGTTCACCCACAGCCGCAGGGCCAGGGAATCGGGGCAGGGCACCTCGTCGGAGGTGACGAACCACGGCCCCATCGGGTTGAACGTCTCGCAGTTCTTTCCCTTGTCCCACTGGCCGCCGCGTTCGAGCTGGTAGGCGCGTTCGGTCACGTCGTGGGAGATCAGATATCCGGCAATGGCGCTCAGGCCGTCCTCAGCACTGTCCAGATAACGCACCTGTTTTCCGAGCACGATGCCGAGCTCGACCTCATAGTCGGTCTTCCGGCTGCCGGGTGGGACGAGAACCGGGTCGTTGGGGCCGATGACCGTGGAGGGCAGCTTGAGGAACAGGACGGGTTCGGCCGGCTCATCGGCTCCGGTCTCGCTCGCGTGGTCGCGATAGTTCAGGCCGACGCAGACAATCGCCCCGGGCCTGGGGATGGGAGAGCCCAGACGCAGGTCCGGGCCGGGTAGCGCGGGAGCCGCGCCGTGTTCCAGGGTGGTGCGGGCCCGTTCCAGGTCGCCGAAAGTCCATGCCTGGTATGGATTCAAGACATGCGAAAGGTCGTATCGGGTTCCATCGTCGCCCAGTGCGCCGACGCATTCGGCACCCGGTTCGCCCACGCGAATGAGTTTCATCAGAGGTCTCCTTTTCATGGCCGAAGATTTCATGGGCCGAAGGCCGGCCCGGTTCCCTCCCGGGAACCGGGCCCGTACGGTTTCAGTCCTGGGCGAGCAGGGCGGTCAGCAGGTTGGGGTCTTTCTGCGTCGAGTACGCGGCGTTGGTGACGAAGACCTTGCGCCCGACGACGGCGACCGAACTCGGGTTGGACAGGCCGTCCTTCTGGGTCAGGACGGTCCGGGCCTTCGTGGTGCGGCCCACCTTCTTCAGGTTGACCAGGACCACCTGGCTGGCCGGCTGGATCGCGGCCAGGAGCTGGTTGCCCCGGCCGGTGAAGGCGAAGTCGTCGATCCCGGCCAGGCCACTGGCCACGGTCTGGAACGAGCCCGTTTTCTTCCCGGTCAGCGGAGCGCGCAGGATCGTGCCCTGGTCCAGGTTCGTGACGTAGAGGTTCTGTCCGCGCACCTTGGCCCCGTTGACCCCCAGGTAGCTGACGGCCTTCAGGGACTTCCCACTGGCCAGGACCGTGGCGTCCCCACGGTGCGAGCCCCGGGTGGGGACGCTGTACACGGCTCCCTTGACCGGGTCGGTGACGTAGAGCGTGCCCGTCTTCCGGTTCATCGTCACGGCGTTCGGAGCACCCGTGGCCGGCAGGTCGGCGAACTTGGTCGGGGCCTTGCCCTCGGTGAAGGTCCAGATACCGGTCTCGGCCTTGGTGCCGGTGGCGTAGGCCACGTAGAACCGATCACCGTCCCGCACCAGCCCGGCGACGATGGAGAAGCCCAGCACCGGAGCGGCAGCCTTCGGGTCGGCCGGAGCCGGAAGGGTGGCCAGGACGGTGGTCCGGCCGCTGGCGGAGATCCGGGCGACCTGGTGGCTGAGCGCGAACGTGACGTCCACGCTGCCGTTCCGGTCGGGCGTGATGTTCTCCGGTGTCTGACCCGCTGCCAGGTCGAAGTGGGTCTTGACGGTGGCGTCCGACAGCGGCGCGGTGGCGGCCTGGGCGGTGCCCGCGAGCAGGACGACGGTCAGTGCACCGACGACGCCGACGGTGGCGGTACACCGGGACGTTCGAAGAAAGTGCGGGAGACGCTCGAACGAGTTGCTGGCGGTACTCATGGGTGGTGTGCTCCGTCGAAAGAGGCGGTCTACGAACAACCACCACTCTGCAACCTACGGAAACACCCAGGGAGATCCTGGGCATGCTGGTGCCGGAGTGCCACCTTCGGCCCTCGACGACGCGACCAGCGCCAGCTCACCGTGACTGTCCAGCGATCTGGTGGGTGCCCCCATCGGCCGGACTGCTCGCGGAACGCGTCAAGCATCATTTCAGGCGAACCGCTTTAGTACGAAGCAACTCCCGTTCGCGTTCGTTGCGGCACAGACGGGCGGCCTTGTCGAATTCATTCCTGGCCTCCTGGGTACGGCCGAGACGGGCCAGGAGCTCTCCCTGCACGCTGGGCAGCAGATGAGAACCCGCCAGCCGGCCTTCGGCGACCAGCCCTTCGACGATACTCAAGGCATTTTGCGGTCCGTAGGCCATGGAAACGGCGACCGCACGGTTGAGATCGACCACCGGCGACGGAGCGATCCGGCCGAGCGCCTCGTACAGCAGAACGATCCTCTTCCAGTCTGTTTCGCTGACCGACGCCGCAGCAGCATGAACCGAGGCGATGGCCGCCTGTAGCCCGTACGGCCCCAAACCACTTCCCCGGGAGGCCGCCTGAGCCAACGCGCCCCGACCTCGCGCGATCGCCGCATGATCCCAGCGGCGCCGGTCCTGGTCCTCGAGCAGTACCAGGGCACCGTCGGAACCGACCCGGGCCGGGAACCTGGCGGCGGTGAGTTCCATCAGAGCCAGCAACCCGTACACCTCCGGTTCGCCCGGCAGGAGCTGAGCGAGCACCCGGATCAGCCGCCGGGCCTCATCCGCCAGCTCGCTGCGGAGAAGCTCCTGGCCGGAGGTGGCGTTCGCTCCCTCGCCGAAGATCAGGTAAAGCACCTGAAGGACACCGCCCAGCCGCTCCCGGCGCTGCTCCGCCGGTGGCAACTCGAAGGGAACCCGCGCCGCCGCCAGGGTCTTCTTGGCCCGGGTAATCCGGGCCTGGACCGTGGGCACCGGGACCAGGAACGCCCGGGCGATCTCCTCGCTGGACAGACCCCCTACCACCCGCAGGGTCAGCCCCACCCGGGCCTCCGGGGACAACACCGGATGACACGCGATGAACAACAAGGCCAGGACGTCGTCCCCGATCGCGTCCGGATCCCACAACACATCGGGATCCTGGCTCTTCGGCGACGTTCCCCCGGCGGCGACTCCCCCGTCCTGCAACCCGTGAGCCAGAGCGGCGTACCGCTCATCCAGAGCGGAACGACGACGGAACGCATCGATAGCCCGTCGTCGCCCCACCGTGAACAGCCACCCCGCCGGGTTCGGCGGTACCCCATCACGCGGCCATCCCTGCAGAGCCTCGGCCAAGGCCTCCTGGGCAACGTCTTCCGCCAGCCCGAAGTCGTTCGTGTACCGCGCAAGCGCACCGACGATGCGGGCGGACTCGATCCGCCACACCGCCTCGACGGTGCGCCGCGCCGCCTCGACGGTGCGCCGCGCCGCCTCGACGGTGCGCCGCGCCGCCTCGTGAGGGTTCGCTGCGCCGTCGTCGACGTTCAGAGCTGGCCGGTCTCTTCGCGCCAGGCCCGCTCCCGGGCGACGTATTCGTTGTCCTGCGGGAACTCGCTGATCCCGGTGACCCGGCGGATCTCCGTCTTCGCGCCGGGAAACGCCGGCATCCGCCGCGCCCATTCCACCGCGTCGTGGACGGTGGGCACATCGATCAGGTAGAAGCCGCCGAACAGTTCCCGGGTCTCTCCGTACGGCCCGTCCGTGACCAGAGGAGGCGTCTGTGAGTAGTCGACCACGACGCTGACCTCGGGATCGAGCCCTTCGGCCGCGAGCAGGACCCCGGCCTTGATCAGCTGGTCGTTGAAGCGCCCGATCGTCTCGAGCATCTCCTCGAAGGGGACGGACGCCATGGCCGCGAACGTCTCGTCCGATGCCCGCATGACCAGCATGTACTTGCCCATGGCCAGATTCTCCCTTGCCGTTGCGAGGCCGCTTGCCGACCCCGCTCACCCTTGATTCGAACGGGCGCGCGCCGGATCGACATCCTCGCCAAGAATGATGTCAGCGAAATCATTGACCAGACGGCGAAGCACGCCGGGAACACAGACGATGAAGCCCAAGACGATCGTGTCGTTGTTTGAGCCCCAGCAGATCGCTGAGCTGGAGGAAGCTACAGGGCTGCCGGTCAGGTCGATGCCTCGCGGCTTGCGTGAACGCAGTCCACATCTGCGTATCGGCTGCTTCGTCGTGGCTCCCACCTCGTCGAACTTCGTCACCAAGCTCTCAACCGGCGTAGCGGACAACCAGGCGCTGACGCAGGTCAGCGAGACCCTGGGTACCAGCACCCCGATCGTGCTGTTCCCACGGGTGAATGCGGCCCACATCCGCCACCCGGCTCGGGAGGAGAAACATCGTCCAGCTGCGCCGTACCGACGTCCACCTCATCGAGGGCGCTTCTCGGCTATCGCCCTCAGCATGAGGCGGTCGACCACCCCGTCGTGCGCGTCAAAGACGATCGCTACCGGGGCGGTTACTTCGTGGAGGTGCAGCTACGCCGGAATCGAACTCACCCCGCCCGAGCTTCTCCCAGAACACTCGTGGAAGCGGAGGCACCTACTCACGAGCAAGATTAATCGGCACGTACCGCCCGCCTGCACCTTCCAGAGCGAATCCGTAGAAGCCCTCTTCATCTTCCACTGACGTGGTGACCTTTAACGTCCCCCCACCGTCCGCGTCACTCGTGACCATGATCGACGTGCGGTAGTCGATTGCGGTGACGACGGACGTCCCATCCGTGGGGCGTCCGTAGACATGGATCTGCGTCTGAGTGTTCGGCGGCAAGCCGCCGAAAGCAAAGCCGAGGGTGTCGCCCAGCCGGTTGGACCCCGACTGGGCGTCCGCGGACAGGTCGAATTCCCCACTCTCGTCCACGTGAAGGGGCACCAGGATCGGATCCTTGGCCGCGACCACCTCGATCGTGGCCTGACTCGAGGCCTGAGGCTGGACGGCTCGGATGACGTAGTCACCCAGCGGGTCACCGGCAAGTCGGCTGAACCCGAAGATGTACCCGAGCGAGTAGTGGTCAGGCTCACCGGCGGCCGGGACCTCCAGGCGATCGATCACCTGACCGTCAGGGTCCTGAATCTCGATGCTCAGGTCCTGCGTGGAGTCGATCCCCATGACGCAGATCGGCCAGGAGTCCGGCGTCTCGAGCCGCTCGTGCTCCCGGGCGACGGGATACGGCCTGACCACGAGCTCGTTCCAGGGCCCGGTCCCATCCTCACAGGGCGAACCCCCGCCCTGGAAATACTCAAGCTGGCTCGCCAGGTCGACAGGCTTCTCGTCATGGGCGCCCAGCACCCCACCGACCAGATCGACCTCGACGGGGGTGGTCGCCTCGGCCGCGGTGGTGGATTCGCTGCTGGTGGCTGTGGCCCCGGGACTGCCTGTCTGGCAACCGCCCGTCACCACGGCAACCAGGAGTGCGAGGACGGGCAGCATCGAGCGGCGACGTGGTGGGGACGACACCTGATCGACCAAGCTGCCTGAGTGGGCCCGGCTCCGGTTGCCAGCTGCCTTGTCCATAGCTCTCGGTACCCCCCGGTTCCAGAACGGTATCGACATACAACCGCAAAACGGTCGTCAAGGTGTTAGCTTCCCACCAGTTGATGCTTCCTTGGCACCGAGCAACGGGGACTTCATGCGCGACCCAGCCCTTCCACCCGACCGGGCGGGCGGGGCGCCAGCGGTGCGACCGGGCGGTGCTGCACGACGCTGGATCGCCGCAGCGCTCGCGGTGCTGACACCCGTGGGAGTGGTGCTGGGCCTGAGTGCGGATCTGCGGGACCACCTGTCCCTGGTGTCCGGCCTGTGGTCATCACACGGGGTTACCGAGATGAGCGGCCCTTACCGAGTCATCATGGCGGGCGTCCTGGTAGACGACTCGGCCATGGACGGCAGAGATGTCGGAGACCGGATGGAAGAGATCAACCAGTCGACCTTCGAACTCTTTGAGAAGCGTATGCGCAAGATCGATGTCGGGGTGGCGCGTGAGAAGGACTTCGAACCCCAGGAATGGAAGGGCGAGAGCGAGCGACGCCAGTACCTGACCCGGCTGCTGAATGTCTCGAACGCAGACCTGGCAGTCTCCATCCTGCTGAAGCCCGGACGACTGAGGACGACCATGAACGTGGAGTTCCTGGGCTCCTCCGACGGCGACGAGGCTACGGAACTGGCCGGCTTCAACAGCTTCGGCGACGAGACGCTCTCCGGCTTCTCCTCCCCCTCCACCGAGGCGCGGGTGGCGAAAGCGGTGCGCTCACGCTCCGAAAGTTACCTCACGCTGATGAGAGCGGTGAGTTCGTACGGGATCGGTGAGTACACCGACAGCATCGAACAGTTCACCAGATCGCAGAAGAACCTGACGACGGTGCAATTCCAGCGGTTTTCCCTGATGATGCTGGGCAACGCGACCGGGCGGGCAGGCGATGACGCCCAGGCCCGCGAGCGGGCCGCCCGGTTCTTCAGGAAGTCGCTGCGATTGGACCCGTCTTACGGCCGGGCGCGCCTAGGGCTGGCCGAGGTGCTCTTCCAGCAGGCTCTTCGGGAATCGGGCGACGAAGAGGCAAGATGCAGCGACTGGCCCCGGGCCCAGATGGATCAGATGTTCGCCGCTCGCCGAGCCTACGAAGAGGTCTTGGCCAGCGATGATCGCTACGGGATCCCTGGGGTCGAAACCCGGGCCAGGTACGGCATGGGCAGAGCAGACACCTGCCTGACGCTCGCAGGGGACGAGACTCGCCTAAAGCCGGCGATCGATCAGCTGGAGAAAGTGATCAGCGCCTACCGCGCCCAACCGGACCAGCAATGGCTTCAGGCCCTGGCCTCGGAAGCGCACGCCTGTATCGCCCTTTCGTACGTCCTGGGTCCGGTGGGACAGGTTCGGTGGAACTGGGCTGTGGACCACTACCGGCAGGCGCAGACCCTGGCTGTGGACCCCGGCCGTCTCAAGACGCTCAATACCCAGTTGCAGGACCTGCTGTCGCTGGCCCACCCGGCTCCCCCGGTGCTGGTCACGCCCCTTCAATGACAGGCGGAGCACGATGAATCCCGCCCGTGGGTGGCAACTTTGAGGGGGTGTCTCTATGATCCTTCCAAGCAACCGCGGTTGCGGTAGTAGGCGCGGCTATCTGGGGCGGCGAGACTGGCGAACGCCGACACGAACAGAGCGTTCTTCAACGCGTGGTTGCTGCCTCTCAGGGACGATGGCTCGCCATGAATCCTGAAGCGGCGGGTGATCGGGGCCGGACCGGCGTCGGCACGACAGCCCTGGCTGTCAAGGTCCGGTGGAACCAGGGCCCGCCGGTAACGAACCTATCGGCGGGCGACAGCGCCAGGGGACCTCAGCTGTTCGCGAAAACCAGGTACCCGAGGGCAAAACCGAGGATCGTCGCGACGATGGAGACCGCCAGCGCGATCTTACCGAGTCGCTCCTTACGGGAGACGGCGACCCCACCACAGATGATGGCCGCCACGCCGAACACGATCGGCAGAATGAAGACCGCCAGAGCACTCAGCACGAACGACACGATCGACAGCGCATTCGACTGCTGGGTCGCGGTACCGGCCAAAGGGGAGACCTGGGGCTGCATCACTTCGTCCTCCCGCGTCGCGAATGGGTATCTGCCAGTACTTTCGGGCTTTGATCACCCTTTCGCACTTCGAAGTGCCCAGCGCCGCGCAGACATGTCGCCCCCCCGTTCGGGCCCTGCCGTTGAGCTCGGATCTCCAGGTCCGCCCGATACTCCGGGCGAACCTGGAGAGTCCGCTCTCCTCTACTGCGGGACGATGCTGATCGCGTTGATCTGCGCCTGATCCGCAGAACCCCGCAGGAAGTCGACCGTGACGACGCCGCTGTCATCAGCGACCACGTCAATGTCACGCTCGACCCCGAAGGCGGCACCGCCGTCGGCACCGCGGGCGATGGCGGTGCCGTTGATGTCGAAGTCGGTCAGCACGCGGGTGCCGTTGACCTCGACGTTGAAAAGGCGCTTGCCGGCTCCCTTGAAGTACCAGTCCATGAAGTACAGCCGCAGCTGGTAGCTACCTCCGGGGGTCAGTCCCGGGATCGAGTAGCTGGAGTCGGTGAAGCGGGAGGTGTTCCAGATCGCCGCCGGGATGGGGTGGGTGACGGTCGGGCTCCAGTTGGGCAGGGCCGTGACCGACGCCGGCTTGGTGTCGACGATGCCCCCGGACCCATAGGTGTCCGGCACGAAGGTTGCCCCGTCACCGCTCCCGCCGACGTCGATCTGGACCTCGCCGGAGGCCGGAGCCACGGCCTGGGCACTGGATGCGCCGGCGGTGAGCACCGTGAGGGCGACCAGCCCGGCGCCGGCCTGCAGCATCAGACGGCGGGGCCGGATGGAAGGAACAGACAGGAACATGCAGAACCTCTCCCCGATCAGCGGCCGCCGACCCGATTGCCGACGGTCACGCTTGATACACGGAAATGAAGGGACGCGCGTTCACTGTCGCGCCCGGCCCGGCACCCAGCCGGACAGACGAACGGCCCCGCTCCTCGGGGGGGAGGAGGAGCGAGGCCGTTCTGGACAGCTGCTGGCCGGGGGTGGCACGGCAGCTATCCCTTGGAGCGTATGCCACAACCTCGGTCGGTCGGGGGTAAACACCCGGGAATGTGACGAGCGCCGCACCTAGCCGTAGACCGTCCGTGTGCTTCTGGTCCGGTTGGGTGACACGCCATCATCATCAGCGGGGATCGAGCCCGCCCCGACCGACGCGCCGCCCGACCCGTCAGGCCGGACCAGCGACGGTGAACGATGACAGCAGAGGCACGACCTCCGCACCGAAACGGGCTATTCCCTCGACGAAGTCGTCGAAGACAAGCATGATGCCGCCCGTGCCCTCGATGGCCGCCATCTCGTCCAGGCGGGCGGCCACCGTGGCCGCGGAACCGACGATCGGGTGCGCGCCGCCGTAGAACGGTGAGGGCCGCCCGCGATGCCCGGCGATGACGGCGGCCGAGGAGCCGTCGGTGGTGGTGTCCTGGGAGTACTGCCCGGTCATGAAAGCGATGGCTTCCACGTCGGCACCCTCGGTGTACAGCTCGACCTTGCGGCGGGCGTCGGCATCGGTGTCCCCGAGGACGATCGTGGCCAGGTTGAGCGAGGTCACCGAACGTCCCTGCGCGGCGGCCAGTTCGTGGGTGCGCCGGTTCATCGCCGCGACGGCCGTCGGCTCACCGACCGCAGAGAAGTGGTAGTCGGCGTACCGGGCGCAGAACTCCTGGCCGCGGGGTGACTGGCCGGCGCTGATCAGCTTCACCCCGTGCGGCGGGGTGGGCAGTACCTCGCAGTCGTCGAGGTCGAATCGCCCGTGGTGGGTGAGCTTTCCGTGCTCCCACAGCTCGCGCAGGACGTGGGCGTACTCCTCGGCGTAGTCGTAGCGGTAACGGTAGAAGTTGTCGCCGGGCCACAGCCCCATCTGCGCGTACTCTGCGCGGTTCCATCCGGCCACGATGTTGATCCCGAACCGCCCGCCGGAGATGTCGTCGATCGTGGCCGCCATCCGGGCCACGACCGCCGGGTGCAACGTGATCGGGGCGACCGAGGCGAACAGCTTGATCCGGCTGGTCACAGCGGCCAGGGCCGTCATCGTGGTGAGTGAGTCCTGGCAGAAGTCCCAATGGCGGGTCGGGCCGCCGTACCCGCGGAACTTCACCATGGACAGCACAAACCCGAAGCCGTTGCGTTCCGCGAGCTGGGTGATCGTGCGGCTCAGCTCGAAACTGGGCCGGTACTGCGGAGACGTGCCTGACAGGATCCACCCGTTGTTGGCCGTGGGCAGGAAGATGCCGAACTCCGTCATGCCGTTCGCCTCCGCTGATCGATCACCATCATCCGGCGCCGCGCGAGAGGAACATATCGGACACGTCTGCGCGATGCCAGGCTCCTGGCGGGATCTCGATGCTCGAGATCCCCCACCAGGAGCTCCTGCGCGTGGGGACGAGGTGGCTGGGTCAGAGGAAAACGCTGCGGTAGGTGTCGGCGAGTTCTGCCGCCCGGCGGCGCCGGTCCATGATCTCGTCCTGTGACAACTGCGGGGCCGGGGCGTCCGGGCCGGCGATGACGTCACCGATCTTCAGGAAGTACTCGTCCTGACCGGCCGGGGTGCACATGCACAGCATGCGGGCCGGTGCCCCGGAGACGTTACGGAAGTTGTGCGGGGCGTTGGCCGGGATGTTCACCGAGGTACCGGCCCGGGCAACGTGTTTCTCGCCGCGGAAGGTGAACTCGATCTCGCCCTCCAGGATCGTGAACAGTTCCTCGAAATCGTGGCGGTGCGGGGGCGGGCCACCGCCGTCGGGCACGCGCATGTCGATCAGGCAGTACTGCCCGTTCGTCTGTTCGCCCGTGATGAGGAAGGCGTAGGTGTTGCCGACCAGCGAGACGTAGGTCGTGCTGGGGTCATCGGCCCGGGCCACGGTCAGTGAACGGGAGGGATCGTCGTCAGGAATCATTGTTTTTCCTCGAAAGTTGTCTGGAATCAGGTCAGGCCGTGGGCGCCAGGACGACGGTCTTGCCGGCCAGTTCACCCGCACCGGCCTGGGCGTGCAGGGCGGGTAGGTCGGCCAGGGCCACCCGGTGGGCGACCTCGACGTGCAGCTCACCGGTGCTGACGCGGGCGGCCAGGTCGGCGAGCTGGTCGGCGTCACTGCGCACGAACAGGTTGATGCCGCGCACGCCGCGCTGCTCGTCGGAGGGGGCGGGCATCCACACGGTGGTGTTGACCAGGGTGCCGCCGTCGCGGATCAGCGTGACCAGGGCGGCCAGTTGTTCGGGGGTAACGGGCGCGAGATTGAGGACGAGGTCGACTGTTTCGGTGACGGCTGCGGCCACGTCGGTGCTGGTGTGGTCGATCACCTCGTCGGCGCCGGCGTTCTTGACCTGCTCGGCGCTGCGAGGGCTGGCCGTGGCGATCACGTGGGCGCGGGCCTCCTTGGCCAGTTGCACGGCGTATCCGCCCACCGCTCCCCCGGCGCCGTTGATCAGCACCCGCTGACCGGCGCTCAGCCGGCCGTGCTCGAACAGGGCCTGCCAGGCGGTCAGGCCCACCAGCGGCAGCGCCGCCGCGTCGGCCAGCGGGATGTTCTTGGGCGCTCCGGTGAGGATCTCCGCCGGTGCGATCACGTACTCCGCGGCCGCCCCGGTCCCGGTCATCGGCAGGAAACCGATGACCGCGTCGCCGACCGCGACGTCGTCCACTCCCTCACCGAGCGCGTCCACCGTTCCGGAGACGTCGATGCCGGGGGTGTGCGGCAGCTCGACGGGGATCGGGCCCTGCATGTAGCCGGCGCGGATGTTGGCCTCAACACCGTTGAACGAGGTCGCGGCGACCCGGATGCGCACCTGTCCGGCGCCGGGGGTGGGCTGCTCGACATCCTCGTAACGCAGAACCTCGGGGCCGCCGAACTCGTGGAAACGTACTGCCTTCATCGCTGAACCTGCATTTCGTGAGTGCTGCTGGGGACGTCACTCAAGATCGCAGGACCCGGCGCACTTATCCTGGGCCGCGCTGGCCCACCCTGGCGAGCATCGGGCGGTGTCGAAGACCTCTGCGACGGACGAAGGGGCGTTGGTCGGTCGGTGACGCGCGTGAGGGCACCAGGAGCCGGGATACGATCCATAACGTGGAATCAGAGATGTCTTACGCATCGTATGCATCAGGGTCGTCCTTGGGGCCTTCTGACCCGATCGCCAGTGCCATCGGTCTGCTGAGGCCACGCACGGTCATCGATCCTGGTCTCTACGCGGCCGGGACATGGGCGCTGCGATTCGATGCTTTCGCCCACGTGAGGATCGGCGGGGTCGTGCGCGGGGAATGCTGGCTGGCCCTGGACGGGCACGATCCGGTCCGGCTGCGCCAGGGAGACATCTACCTGCTGGTCAATCCTCCGGCCTACCTGGTGGCCAGCCAGATGGACGCGACACCGGCTTCGGCGCAATCACTGTGGGAGCGCGCCACCGGTGGTGTGGCCCGGATCGGGCCCGAGGCCGACGAAGACACCTATCTGTGCGGTGGATACTTCTCGTTCGATGAGCCCAATGCCCCGATCCTCATCGACGTTCTGCCCCGCCTGATCCACGTACGGGCCGACGATCCACGAAATCGCCTGCTGGCCTATCTGACCGAGCTGCTGAGCACCGAGGTGGAGAGCAACGCCGTCGGCCGTTCCCTCGTGCTGGACCATCTCGTCCAGGTGCTCTTCGTCCATGTGCTGCGCGCACACGCCGAGCAGTCCGACCGGCTCGCGGGCTGGCTGGGCGCACTGAACAACGACGGCATCGGTGCCGCCCTGCGCGCGATGCACAACAACGTGGCGCACCGATGGACGCTCCAGGAACTGGCCGGCATCAGCCGCATGTCCCGCTCCGCCTTCGCCGCATCGTTCAAGAACCAGGTCGGGACCACCCCGCTGGAGTACCTGATCCAGTGGCGCATGAGCCTGGCGCGAGATGCCCTGCGCCGCAACACCTGTTCCATCTCCGAGATCGCTTTCGCGACCGGCTACGAATCCGAGAGCGCCTTCAGCACGGCATTCCGGCGCGTCGTCGGCTCGTCACCCAAGCAGTTCCGCGACGGTATCCGCCGGGCCCATGCCGGTACGACGCAGGCCCCTTCTCCTGCCGATCTGGCCGGGGTCTGACAGCAGAACATCCCTCCGACGCGATGACGGCGCGGTTATCCGGGACCGGGCCGGCCCACCGTGATGATCGACGGCTCGCCGGAGGCAGCCACGATCTCGGCCAGCCGCGCCGCATCGGCCGAGCCGGGTGCTGCGGTGAGCATCAGGGCCGCCAGGTCGTCACCCGGGATGGCCAGCAGATTGCCCACCAGGGTGACGGCATCACCGTCCGGGTGGACGAACGCGGCGCTGCTCTCGTAGGCCGCGACCGGCCGCGGGGCGCGCCACAGACTGTCGAACAGGCCGCTGCGCGTGCGCATCTCGTCCACCAGGGCAGTTAGCGACGCATCTGCGGGGTAGCGCAGCACCGCGGCTCTCAGGCGGGCCACCAGGACCGCCTCATGATCGGTCGCATCCGCTGAGGACTGCTTGAACCCCTCGAACGGATCGCAGAACGTGCGCCAGGCCACGTTCCACTCCCACGGGCCGCCGGTCAGGTCCCAGTGCCCCAGCGCCAGGAACGCATTGTTGACCGCGACCAGGTTCATCGCCGCGTCGGAGACGAACATCGGGGTGTCGGAGAAGCGCTCCAGCAACCGCGTCGCCCCCGGACCGACCTCGGTCGGCACCTGCCCGTCGGCCGCGGCGTACCCGGCCAGGGCGCAGAGCCGCTCGTACTCGCCCCGCCCGACCCGCAAGGCCCTGGAGATGGCGTTCACCACGCCGGCCGAGGGATGGCTGCGCCCCTGCTCCAGGCGCCGTACGTAGTCCGCCGACATCCCGGCGAGCTCGCCGAGCTCTTCGCGCCGCAACCCCCGCACCCGCCGCCGGCCACCCGACAGCCCCAGCGCCTGCGCGTCCGTACTTTCCCGCAACTGACGCACCGCAGCGCCGAACTCGTGACGTTCCACGGTCTGAGTGTGCCCGGAATATTTCGGACGGCCAAGGTGGGTGAGGCCTCAGCCACCCGTGCCCCCGTCCGGTGAGCGCGTCGGTCGCGGACAGCCGACCTGGCCCTGCTGCTCACCGTCGCCGACCCGCCGCGGGATCACCCCATGTCGACGCGCAGGTCACCTACGGCACGCCGTTCAGCAACTCCCAGCTACAGCCCGGCGACCTGGTGTTCTTCTACTCCCCGATCGGTCACGTCGGCATCTATCTGGGCGACAACACGATGGTGCACACCCCCGCCACGGGTAGCTCCGTCAACGTGTCCACCCTGTGGCAGGCCCCTTCGGCCGCGGTACGCCTTTCCTGACCGGATCGCCGCCGGGACGCACTGTCCCGGCGGCGTTCTCGGCGCCTCTCCTCGCCCCCGACCGTCACTCACCAACGACTGCCGCCTATCTGCGTGACGCTGTGCGCCTGATCATCCAGCTTGCCCCGCTTTGGTTGAATACCGCGCATGGATGAGTTGGAAGCGTTCCGGGCAGACGCCCTGCAGCAGGGCGTGAGTACCGCCGAGGTGGAGGCATGGCTGGGCGGGACCCGGTTCTGCCTGCAACTGGACGCCACGGGCGAAGGAACACCCGCCGCCCAGATCCAGGGCTGGCCGACGCTGCCCACCGATGTGTCGTGGCCCGTGGACGCCCAGGGCCAGCCGCTGGGGTTCCTGGCCGCCATCCACTGCGCCGTGCTGCCTCGACTGGACACCCCTGACCTCGTCCTCCCCCGGCAGGGCCATCTCCTGTTCTTCCAGAGCTACGACGAACTCTGGGACGACAACGGGCCGGGGCTGCCGGAACAGGTGCTCCACGTTCGCGCCCTCGGACCGGAACAGAGCCACCTTCCGCACTACGAGCGGGTCGACCTCTATCCGTCGGTCCGGTTCAGCCGCGACAACACCCAGGACCCTGGCCCGTCTCATCCTCTCGATCAGCTGACGGAACTGGCCCGCACCTATTGGCCGGAGGCGGAACAGCCCGGAAGCGACCGGATGCGCATCGGCGGGTACGGGGACGTAGCTCACAACAGCCCGGAACAGACCGTGATGTACGAACTCGTTGCCCAGGGACTGCTTCCCTCCATCGACAGCTGGGACGACTTCTTCCGGCTCCATGCCCAGGTGCAGCGAGAATGGCTTCCGCTGGCCCAGTTCGGGTCGCTGGAGGAGGACTGTCCCGACACCAACGCCCGGTTCATGATCCGGCGGACCGACCTGGAACAGGCCCGCTTCGACCGGGTGATCTCCGACGCGGAGTTCGGCGGCTGACGTCCGGAGGGCACGCCGGGAAGGGCGCGAACGAGTGTCCTTAGGTGCAAAGTAGGGCACTCTGCGTATCCGGCATGTGACTTTTCGGTGTCGGACTGCGTAGGGTCGAGGGGTCGCGGCCGGCCGTGGGTCTGTCAGGGAGTCCCGTCGGCCGCGGCCCGAACGCACCGCAAGAGAGCACTTTTGCCGAGTCCGCCCGACGACGAAGGGGATATGTGCCCAGCTCGGAAAGGTCTCAACGATCTGGGGACGCCCCCCCTGGCACGCCGAGGACGACCAGGACGTATGCGGGAACGATCTCGGTCAGGAGCTTCGGCGACCACCGGGAAGGCATCGTGAACAGGGGTGGATCGCCAGAACAGCGGAGCAACGTTGCCCTACACCTGACGCCTAACTCGTCCGTAGAGGTGGTTCGCCGGGAAATGCTCACTCGAGCCGGCCTTCGCGTCCCATAGTTGACCCCGGGTTGGCACCGCCCCCTCGGTCGGCCAACCTCAGGCGCCACCGGCCCCCGTGCCCCTATCGCCCCCGCTGGGGGCGGGGGCCGGTGGCGTGCCGTACTTTTCGTCGATTCCGAGAACGGCGGCGCTCTCCAGTGGCCCCCCAGCAAAAGCCCACCATGTCAACAATCTTGGCCTCCAGCTGAGGATCGTGGAGAACCGGAAAGACTCCGATCGCCAACCCTGGTCACGCCATATGGCGGAGACGGCATCGATCACGTCGTCCGCGGGCTCGACCGGCGAACCGGCGGGTCGGTTGAACTCGCCCAGGACCGCACCGTGGGACGCACCGGGCGGCTGGCACCTCGGGCGGGCCGCCAAGGCGACCGGTGGTGTCCCGCTGGCCGCGACCCGGGCGGTCGTGGCTGCCGGTCCACCCCACCAGAATCGTGAATCTCCAGGAACGTCAGTGTTTTAGGTCGGGAGTGTAGCTCTCCTGGTGTCGACCGGGAACGAATTCCTCCTCTCTGACCAGTCCGCCCTCCGATCCAGTCAAAGCGGCACATTGATCCGAAACGACTCGTAACGTGAGCGGTGCACCTTCTTCACCGGGCAACAGATCTGACAGGAGATCGACGATGATCAGACGCACCGCCGTGGCCGGGCTGGCCACGGCAGCCCTGGCGTCCACCTCACTGCTGCTCGCCGGGCCGGCGCACGCCGCCGACCCCGCTGAGTGCACCATCACCGACGTTCTGCCCCAGCAGGCGGTGATCGGCATCGTCGGCCAGCGGGTACAGCTCGGCGTCACGACCACCTGCGACGACCAGGACATCAAGTTCTCCGTGCGAGGGCGCGGCCTCGGCACCAGCGCGCACGGCTTCTGGATCGCGGCCTGCAACTACCGCTACAGCGGGCCCGCCAACTACGACTGCGGCCACGACGGTTCGGGCATCGTCAACCCGATCCCCGGCACCACCTACGGGTATGACTTCATCCCGGGTAACGATCTCGCCGGGCCCAACCCGATCTACGCTACTGCTTTCATCGACGTCAACCAGGACAGTTACCAGAACACGGGTGACATCTCCCTGGGCACCCTGGGCGACACCCTCACCCTGCTGCGGCAGACCACGTTCGACCGCACGTTCAACGCTGCCCCCGAGCCCGTGCGCCAGGGCAAGCCGATCAAGGTGTCGGCCACGTTGTCCACGGCCGACTGGAACACCGGCACCTGGACCGGCCTCGACGCCGACGTGAAGGTCCAGTTCAAGGCCGCACACCAGAAGAGCTACCACACCGTCAAGACCGTCACCGCGACGGCCGGAGAACTGAAGACCTCAGTGAAGGCTACGCGTTCGGGCTACTGGCGGGCGGTCTACGCCGGCACCGGCACCCTCGCGGCCTCGACCTCCGGCAGCGACTATGTCAAGGTCCGCGCGGCTCACTGACCCACCACCCGATCACCGGACATGAGTAAGGAGACATGGGGCCCGGCGTCACGAAGACACCGGGCCCGGGGCGGGAATCGTCGCAGCAGATCCTGTCCACACGACCTGCTCATGCGGCCGGGAGCGCGTACGCCGGTCACCCTGCGGTGAAGGCCGGCGGTGCGGCCTAGAAGGACACCTTGGTCAGGTTCTCCGAGACCTCCCAGACCCGCCGCGCCTCGTCCTCGTTGCGAAGGCGCGAGTAAGGCTTCTGCTCGACCGGAGAACCGCCCAGCTGACCCGGACCGCTGGGTCCGTAGAAGCGTCCATTGCCGGCATCCTTTGAGGTCGCCGCGTACAGCGCCGGCAGGGCAGCAGACTCGACCGTTCCGACCAGGATCCCGCGCGCCGACAGGGCCCGGATCAGCCGCACGCTCAGGGTGTCCTTTCCCCGGCCCAGTTCCGGGCGGGCCGCCAGCAGACTGGTCGGGGCGACCCCCGGATGCGTGATGGTGCTGGTGATACCCCAGCCGTGGGCGGCACTGCGCCGGGCCAGTTCCAGACCGAAGAGCCCGAAGGCGATCTTCGACTGGCTGTAGGCGCGCTGGCCACTGTACGAGCGGTCCCAGTTCAGGTCGGCCCAGTTGATCGCGTTGCTGTTGGCCGCCACGCTCAGTTGCGAGGTGACGCGGGCCTTTCCGGCCCGCAGCAGGGGCATGAGCTGCGCCACCAGCGCGAAGTGGCCCAGATGGTTTGTGCCCCACTGCAGTTCGAAACCATTGGCGGTGACCTGACGTTCGGGCGGGGTCATCACCCCGGCATTGTTGATCAGCAGGTGGATCGGCCGGCCTTCACGGTTGAGGGTCTCCCCCAGGGCCGCCACCGACTCCAGCGATGAGAGATCCAGCGCTGGCAAGGAAACCTCGGCCTGCGGAGCCTGCTGCCGAATCGTGGCCAGGGCCGCCTCACCCTTGCGGCGGTTGCGGACGGGCAGGACCAGGTCAGCCCCGGCGGCGGCCAGCCGGGTGGCCAGGACCAGGCCCATCCCGTCGCTGGCACCGGTGACCACGGCGAGCTGGCCGGTGAGATCGGGGACGGTGATGTCGGGCTGTGAGCGAGGCATGGCTTCACTGTGGCCGCCGGCGAGGAACCTTGCCACGGCCTACCGATCCGTGGATACGCGGGAGGAGGCACGGTAGAAACGGGGCATGGTGATTGATCGAGCCGGCCTGGCGCAGTTCCTGCGGCACCGCCGTGCGTCCCTGCAGCCCGAGGACGTCGGTATGCCCCGGGGTCAGCGGCGCCGGACCAGCGGGTTGCGGCGGGAAGAAGTGGCGGTGCTGTGTCACATGTCCACCGACTACTACGCCCGGCTGGAACGCGAGCGCGGCCCGCAGCCGTCGCCGCAGATGATCGCCTCGATCGCTCAGGGTCTGCATCTGTCGCTGGAGGAACGCGATCATCTGTTCCGTCTGGCCGGGCACAACCCGCCGGTGCGCGGTTCGGGCGGTGATCACATCAGCCCGGGCATGCTGCGGGTGCTGGATCGGCTCAGTGACACCCCGGCCGAGATTGTCGGGGAACTGGGCGAGACGCTGCGGCAGACCGAGCTGGGTAAGGCCCTGACCGGTGACACCTCGCACCTGACCGGGCCCCGGCGTTACTTCCCCTATCGCTGGTTCACCGACCCGTCCGCCCGCTTGCGGTATGCCCCTGACAGTCATGCCTTCCTCTCGCGCCTGTACGCCTCGTACGCGCGTCAGGCGGTCACTCTGCGCGGTCCGGGGTCGAACGCCGCGCAGCTGGCCGATCTGCTGCTGGTCGAGAGTGCGCAGTTCCGGGCGCTGTGGGAGAAGCATGAGGTCGGGTTGCTGCCGGAGGAGTCCAAGCATTTCGTCCATCCTGAGCTGGGTGCCCTGGAGTTGAACTGCCAGACCCTGCTGGACCCGTACCGCTCGCACTCGCTGCTGGTCTACACCGCTGCCCCGGGCAGCGAGAGCTACGAGAAGCTGCAGTTACTGTCGGCTTTCGCCTAGGTCTTCAGGGTTCAGGCGCCGGCCGGGACGCATACGGGTCAGATCCGGAAGGTTCCGACCGCCTGTTCGAGCTGCCCGGAGGCTTGGGTCAGCTCTTCGGCGGCGCTGCTGGCGGACAGGGCCGCGGTGCCTTGGGCGGCGGAGTCCTCCACGACCTGGTGCATGCCGTCCTTGACGGTCTTGGCGCCCTGAGCCGCGCGCTGCAGGCTTGCGGCGATGCTCCCGGTCACGGCCGACTGCTCTTCCACGGCCGCCGCGATCGTGGCCTGATAGTTGCTGATCCGCGCGATGACCTCGCCGACGGCCGAAATCGCGGTGATCGCCTGACCTGTCTCGGTCTGGATCGTTGCGACCCGCCCGGAGATGTCGTCCGTGGCGCGTGCCGTCTCCTGGGCGAGGTCTTTGACCTCGCTCGCCACGACCGCGAATCCCTTGCCCGCGTCACCGGCTCGGGCTGCCTCGATGGTCGCGTTCAATGCCAGCAGGTTGGTCTGCTCGGCGATGCTCGTGATCAGCTTCACGACGTTGCCGATCTCCTGCGACGCCGTCCCCAGCCGCGTCATCAGCTCTTGCGCGCTGTGCGCCGCATCGACGGCCTCTCGGGCGACCGTGGCTGCCTCACTGGCGTTCTGCGAGATCTCACGGATGGATGAGCCCATCTCCTCCGATCCCAGAGCGACGGCATTGACGCTCTCGGTCACGTCAACCAGGCCGGCGTCGATCGATGCGATTTGGGAGCTGGAGGAGGACGAGAGGGACGAGAGGGTGCCGCTGGCTCCGCGCAGTTCCTCGGCTCTGCTCGACAACACCCCGGACGTGCCGGAGAGAGTCAGCAGGGCCCCGCGCATCTGGGTGACCACCTGGCCCACCGCCTTGGTCATGCGCCCGACCTCGGTGTTGTCGGCCCCGTGGACGGAGACGGTCAGGTCACCGCCCGCGACGTGTTCCAGGACAGAGCTCAGATCGCTCAGCCGGCGCGAGACGCGACTGGCGATGAACAGGCCCAGGAACGTGGCGACAGCCAGACCGCCGATGACGATGAACCCGATCATCAGCTGAGCGCGTGAGCGCTCCTGGGCGGCGCGATCGGCCAGCTCAGCGGCCCGGGCGTCCGTTGAGGACGTGAGCTCGCCGAGGCTGGTGACGACCTTGGCGATCTGCGGGTTCAGGGTGTTGGTGCGGTAGTCCTGCCATGCCGCAAGGTCACCTGATTTCTTCAGATCTGCTGATATCTGTCGCTTTTCAAGGTAGTCGGCCCACTCGGCGACCAGCGTTGTGCGCGCTTTCGTCCCTTCCGGGGTGAGGGAGCGTTGCTGGAGACTGTCGATGGCCTTCTGTACCTCGGCGAGCGAGGCCGCCGTCAGTTCGGAGTACTTCTTCGCGGTTTCGTCGTCGCTGGCCGTGAGGTTGGACAGACTCGCCCATCGGCTCTTCCACAAGTACTCGCGTACCTGGGCGATGTCCTGCACGGGTTTGATGCCGTCGGTGTAGAGCGATTGTGTTTGTGCCGCGACGGCGTTCAGTTGCACGAGCCCCACCGCGCCGACCGATAGCGTCGCGACGCTCGCAATCGCGAGAACGAGCATGAGAGCTACCCGGATGTTGCCCACGACAGCAGCCAACAGGTTGGGTGCGGCCAATTTACGAGCTCCTGTCAACGGGGTCGCCTCATCTCGCTCGATGTACTTGATCATCCGCTCTGAGAATCGGCGAAGGGTTGCGTAACTTCATCTACGGCTGAGGTTCCTGGCCGATGCCGCCCGTGTGGCGCAGGGCCACATCGGATGCGAGGTCACAAACGCTGTCAATGGTCATCGTGGTGTCCCGCTCATGCCCTCCCTCGTGGCCCCTGTCTAGAGCTGAAATCGGTAGCCCATGCCGGGTTCGGTCAGCAGGTGCGAGGGTCTGGCCGGATTTGTCTCCAGTTTGCGGCGCAACTGGGCCATGTACTGCCGCACGTTCTGTGTCTCGGCCCGGTAGGTAGGGCCCCAGACCTTCTCCAGCAGGTACTGCTGGCTCAGCAGCTTGCCGGGATCGCTCACCACGGCGGCGAGCAGCTGCCATTCGGTGCGGGTCAGGTGCACGGCGCCGGCCTCCGGGTCGTCCGGGACGATCGTCTTGCCCACCACATCGATCCGGTAGCGCCCGATGCGCACACTTCCGGTGAGGTTGTCGGTCCGTTCCTGGCGCCGGGCCACCACCCGGATGCGGGCCAGCAGCTCATCGACGCTGAACGGCTTGGTCACGTAGTCGTCGGCACCGGCGTCCAGGGCCGCCACCTTGTCGTGGCTGTCCGTACGGCCGGACAGCACGATCACCGGGACCCGGGTCCAGGTCCGCAGTCGCCGGATCACCTCCACCCCGTCCAGATCGGGCAACCCCAGATCGAGGACGACAATGTCGGGATGGTCCTGTCGGGCCGCGTCCAGTGCGGCCTGGCCGGTGCCGGCGGTGACCACGTGATATTGGCGCGCCAGGAGATTGATCTGGAGGACACGAATGAGTTGTGGTTCATCGTCCACCACCAGGATCCGGGTCACGGCAAGGGCTCCGGCTCGTCCTGGGGGGCGTCGACCTGCAGGAGGGTCATGATCATGGTCAGCCCGCCTCCCGGGGTCGTGTCGGGGGTCAGACTGCCACCCATGGCCTCGGTCAGACCGCGCGACAGAGCCAGACCCAGCCCGACCCCGGTGCCGTTGTCCCGGTCACCGAGCCGCTGGAAGGGAAGGAACACGTCGTCCCACAATTCGGTGGGGATCCCCGGCCCACGATCGATCACCCGGGTCTCCACCTCACCGGCGTGCGCGCTCACCACGATCATCGGCGGGCTACCCACCGGGCTGTGCCGCAACGCGTTACGCAGCAGGTTCACCAGCACCCTCTCGATCAGCACCGGGTCACCGCTCACCTCCAGGAACTCCTCCGGCAGGTGCACGACGATCTCCCGCCCCTGCGGGCCCAGCTCGTCCAGAGACATGGCCACGGTCTCGGCGATACTCGTCGGCTCCGGGTGCATGGCCAGCGCCCCGGCCTGCAGACGACTCATGTCCAGCAGATTGTCCACCAGCCGGGTCAGCCGGTCCAGCGACTCCTCGACACTGGCCAGCAGCTCCCTCTGGTCGTCATCACTGAACTGCACACCGGGAGTGCGCAACCCGCCGACGGCCGCCTTCGCGGAGGCCAGGGGCGTCCTCAGATCGTGGCTGACGGCGGACAGAAGAGCGGTCCGCATGCGATCCACCTCCGCCAGTGGCCCTGCGGCAGAGGCTTGTTCACGCAACTGCTGCTGCCGCAGGGCAACCACCGCCTGGGCGGCGAAAGCCTGCACCACCCGGCGATCGGCAGCCGCCAGCGAGTGACCGCACAACACCAGCGAGGTGTCCTCCTCGACGAGGACCTCGGCATCGCCCTCACCCGGGGCCCGCAGTGGCCGGCCCACCGACGCCACGACCTGCCAGGCTTGCGGGTCGTGCTGCAGATCCGGGCTGCGGGCCGCATCGGCCTTGCGCTGCAGCAGGGTGGCGCCGGTGAAGTTGAAGGTCTCCCGCAACTGGTTGAGCAGGGCAGGCAGCGGCTGGGCGCCGCGCAGCACGTTACCGGCCAGGGTGGACAAGGTCTCCGCCTCGGCCCGTGCAGCCGCCGCCTCCCGCGTGCGTCGTGCCGCCCGGTCGACCGTGGCGCTCACCGCGACCGCCACGACCAGGAAAACCACCAGGGCAAGGACGTTCTCCCGGGTGGCGATGGTGATCGTGTGGATCGGCGGCGCGAAGTAGAAGTTCAGCAGCACCGATCCGACGATGGCGGCGAACAGGGCGGGCCAGAGGCCGCCCACGAGCGCCACGATGACCACCGCGGCCAGGTAGAGCAGGATGTCGCTGCCGAGCGAGACCTGACCGCGGATCTGCGTCAGCATCACGGTCAGAGCAGTCAGACCGATACTCGCGGTGAGCAGCCCGGCCAGCTTCCGGTGACGGCTCAGGGCGCTCTCGGCCCGGGGCCCGATGCGGCCCCGTCGCACCTGGGCGTGAGTGACCAGATGGACGTCGATCGAGCCGGAACCGTTCGCCGTCGTCGTGCCGACGCCGGGTGTGAACAGCGAGGAAAATCGCCCGCGCCGGGAGACTCCCAGGACGAGTTCGGTGGCGTTCACCCCGCGGGCGAAATCGAGCAGCGCCTTGGGCACGTCGTTGCCCACGACCTGGTGGTACGTTCCTCCCAGATCTTCCGTCAGCGTCCTCTGCGCCACCAGATGCGCGTGACTGGCCCCGCTCAGACCGTCGTTGCGGGCCACGTGCACGGCCAGCAGGTCGGCCCCCCGCGATCGGCTGGCCAGCCGCGAGGCCCGGCGGATCAGGGTCTCCCCCTCCGGACCCCCGGTCAGGGCCACGACGACCCGCTCCCGGGCCTCCCAGGTGTCCGAGATGCCCTGCGAGGAACGGTAACTCTCAAGCTCGTCGTCCACCT
>NZ_BSTC01000028.1 GCF_030269305.1 Kineosporia sp. NBRC 101731 | reverse complement strand
CCAGGAACCGAAGTGGAAAACCCGGGCAGACCGGGTCATCACTCACGCCCACGCCAGGAAATACCTGAAATCACGATCAGGAAATGACCGCACTCGGCCACTCAAACCGGGTCGGCGGATCCGGGCTCAGGTCTCTCAGTTCGCCGGCGATGTCGGTGAGGTCTGGGCCATCTCCGAAACCAGTTGCAGGATGCGGGTGTCCCGATCGTGCGCCTGGTGTTCGAGCATCAGCGTGCGGGCCCGTTCGCCGTCCTGGCTGCGGATCGCCTCGGTCATCTGCTCGTGCTCGGCGATGCTCGCGTCGAACGTGCCCTCAGCCAGAGGGGTCTTCCACGGAGCGCTCAGCTTGGCCTGGGCGTCGAGTGTGTGCAGCAGGGCACCGATCGTCTGGTTGTGCGCGGCCTGCCGCACCGCCTCGTGCCAGAGGTTGAAACAGCTCCGGATCGCGGCCGGTTCGGTCTCGGTGCGGGTCCGGGCCAGGAGGTCGTCGAGCCTCGCCAGGTCGATCGGACTGCGCCGCAGGGCAGCGGCGTAGGCGGCCGACGACTCCAGGATCGCCCGGGCCTCGAAGATCTCCAGCATCTCCTCGTCGCTGCGCCGGCGCAGGGCGAAACCGCGTTGCGTGGACACCAGCAGGCCGTCGCGCTCGAGCAGGCCGAGGGCCTCGCGGACGGGGGTGCGCGACACCTGGAACTCTTCGCTCAGCACCTGCGGGATCAGCGAGGCGTCTTCCGGGTAGTGGCCGGAGGTCAGCCGGGACCGCAGGGTCGCGTAGATGGTGTCACGGGCGCTGGCCATTCCCGGCCTCCCTTCCAGGGGGATTTGTCGTGCTCAATCTACTCAGGAACGGGTGGATAACCGACGTCGAACCCTCGGGCGTCCTCCAGCCGCCGGAGCACGCCGAGCACCCCGGCGTCGTCGAAGCGTCGCCCGGTGACCTGCACGCTCACCGGTGGCCCGCCCGGGCCGGGGGCGACGGGAACGGTGCCCGCCGGCGTCCCCAAGCGATTCGGCCAGCAGGCGAAACCCATGTGACCCACCGGATGGAGCGGATCGGGGGACGCCTGATCGGCGGGGAACGAGCGGATCGGCAGGGCGGGGGAGAGCACGTGGTCGAACGGGGCGAAGACGGTGCGCACCCGCTCGATGGCGGCGGCCATCCGGCGGGCGTCCAGGGCGGCCCGCACGGCCGAGTGCCCGAACGCCTCTTCGAGCATGGCGCCCACCACCGGGTGGACGGCCCCTCGTCGCGCCGGTTCGGCGCCCAGGTAGTCGGGCAGCCCGTGGTAGATCATGAACCAGTAGACGGTCTCGTAATCATCGTCCGTGACCGGGAGTTCGGGGATCTCGGTGACCTGGGCCCCGAGATCGGCCAGCACGTCGGCCTGGGTGCGCACGGCCCGATCGGTCGGCTCGTCCACCGCGGTACCCCAACCCACGGAGCGCAGCACACCGATCTTCCGGCCCCGCAGGTGCTCCGGCGGAGGGACCGGCTGGAACCGGCCGGGCAGCGCGAACAGGTCGACCGGGTCGTGCTGCCCCAGCACGGCCAGGGCCTGCTCCAGGTCTTCGACGGTTCTCGCCATCGGCCCGGCGCTGCGGTAGTCACCCGCCGGGTCGTAGGCGATGCGGCCCTGCGTCGGCTTGATCGAGGCCAGGCCGCTCAGGGCGGCCGGCAGCCGCACCGAGCCGATCATGTCGGTGCCGACCGCGATCGGGGCCACTCCGGTCACCACGGAACCCGGTGCGCCGGAAGATGAACCACCCGGACTGAGGTTGCTGTCCCAGGCATTGCGGATTACGCCGTGCCGGGAACTCTGCCCGGCCATCAGCATGGCGAAGTCGGGCATGGTGGTCTTCGCGACCACGATCATCCCGGCCTCGCGGGCGCGGCGCACCGGTGCCGCATCCATGACGGACGAGGCGCCCGGGTTCACGGCGGTGCCGTGCCACCGGGGGAGCCCGGTGATGTGGAAGGAGTCCTTGAAGGTGATCGGAACCCCGTCCAGCGGGCCCAGCTGCTCACCGTGCTGATAGCGCCGTGTGCTTTCCTCTGCTGCGGCAAGGGCCTTTTCGGCATCAATGCTGGCGATCGCGTTGAGCTGGTCGGCTTCGGCCGCCCGGATCGAGACCCTGGTGACGTCGAGGGGCGTGAAGTCGCCGGCGGCATACCCGGCAACGAGCTGAGCGCCCGTACCCATTTCCCTGTTCGTGATCATGCAAAACCTCCCCCGATCACGACTGATCAGTGGTCAGCGGGCGGGCCGGGTCGGACTTCCACTCGCTGAGTGAGCCGTCGTAGAGCGTGATCCGCCCGATCGGCAGACCGCCCTCGGTCAGGGCCAGGGCCAGCCCGGCGGCGTTGATCGCGCCGCCGCAGTAGAGCACCACCTGGTCGGCGGCGTCGTACTCCCGGGCGGCCCGGCGGGCCTGGTCCAGGTCGACGGTGCCGTCCGGCGCGAGCAGCGAGGGGTAGGGCAGGCTCGAGCTGTTCGGGATGTGGCCCCTGTCGTATTCGGATCCGCGCAGGGCACACACGACCGGGTCGCCGGCCGAGGGGTTCTCGGACAGCGCCTGCACCTCGGACAGCCCGACGAAGAAGCCCTCCTGGGCAACCGCGGTCACGTCGCCGGGTTGCACCGGGCCCTGGTCCGGACCGGTGACCAGATCGAAACCGGCTGCGGTCCAGGCGGAGAGCCCGCCGTCCAGGACGAAGACCCGCTCGATCCCGAACGACCGGAACACCCACCACAGCCGGGCGGCCCAGGCGCCGGAGAGCCGGTCGTACACCACCACCGTGGTGTCACCGGAAATCCCGACCGAGCGCGCCGCGTCCTCAATCTGTTTCTTCCCGGGTGCCCCGAACGCGAAACCCGCCGCCGGGTCGGAGAACTGCTCGAAGACATCGGCGAACCGGGCCCCCGGCAGGTGACCGGCCTCGTACTCGGGAAGTCCGCTGACGTAACCGGTCTCGGTGCGGCGGATGCTGGCGTCGAGCAGCACCACCTCCTCGAGGTGAGTGGCCAGCCAGGAGGCTGTGACCAGCGAGCTCACGCCTTCACCACCGACGCGGCCCGGTTGCGCCACTCACCCCGCGCGGGCCGGTCCAGGCCGAGCCGGTCACGCAGGGTGCCATCCTCGTAGGAGGTGCGGAACAGCCCACGTCGCTGCAGTTCCGGCACCACCTCGCGGGCGACGTCCTCGAAAGCGCCCGGCACGTGCGTGGCCTGGATCATGAAACCGTCCGCGGCACCGGCCTTCATCCACTGCTCCATGGTGTCCGCGATGTCGCGGGCCGAGCCGATCATGTTGCCTTCGGTGCGGGCGCCGTACCACCGGCCGATCTCGGCCACGGTCAGCTTCTCGCGTTCGGCGAACTCGACCACCTCGCGGTAGTGGCCCTCCACGCCGACCACTTCCAGCGACGGAAGGGGGCCGTCCAGATCGTATTTCGTCAGGTCGACGTTCACGTGGTAGGCCAGCCGGGACAGTCCGGCCTCCACCGAGACCAGGTCGGCGAAGGCCTCGTGCTTGGCCATGGCGTCCCGGACATCGGTGCCGACCACGATCGTGGCGGCCGGCAGGATCTTGACCTGTGCCGGGTCACGGCCGAAGGAGGCGGCCCGCTGCTTGATGTCGGCGTAGAAGTCGATCGCCGAGGCCAGTGACTCGTGTGAGCAGAAGATCACGTCGGCCCAGCGCGAGGCGAAGTCCCGGCCGGCCGGCGAGGCACCGGCCTGGATGATGACCGGGTAGCCCTGCGGGGGCCGGGGCACGCTGAGCGGCCCCTGTACCTTGAAGAACTCGCCCTCGTGGTCGACCGCCTCGACCTCCTCGGGCCGGCCGAACACTCCCGTCGCCTTGTCCCGGATCATCACGTCGTCCGACCAGCTGTCCCACAACCGGGTGCTGACCTCGAGGAACTCCTCGGCCCGGCGGTAGCGGGTGGCGCGGTCGGGGAGCTTGTCCTGGCCGAAGTTCTGCGCCTCGGCGTCCTGGAAACTGGTCACCACGTTCCAGCCGGCCCGGCCCTGGGTCAGGTGATCGAGGGTGGCCAGGCCGCGCGCCACGTTGTACGGCTCCTGGTAACCCGTCGAGATGGTCGCCGCGACGCCGAGATGCGTCGTCACCGCGGCCATCGTGGTGATCACCGGCATCGGGTCGAGGCGCGGCGTGCCGGAGCCCCACTTCACGGCCGGCTCGAACGAGTTGCCCAGGCTGCGCGGCACGGCCATGGCGTCCGGGATGAACACCAGGTCGAAGCAGGCGGCTTCGAGAACCTTGGCGATGTGCGCGTAGTGGGCGGTGGTCAGGAAGCCGTTGCCGGCCTCCGGGTGCCGCCAGCCCACGGTTCCCTGTGGGCCTGCGTTCATGAAGGCGGCGAGGTGCATCGGTTTCCTTTCCGGGCAGTGCTTCTTGCCGGGCAGTGCTTTGAGGACGCGGCTTTGAGGACGCGGTCGGGCTCCGGTCGCGGGGGTGGTTCAGGCCGTCAGCAGCGACAGCTCGTCCACCAGCGCGACGGCGAACTCGCCGGTGCCCTGGGTGCGCGCACCCGCCCGCTCGGCGGCGACCGCGTAGGCGGCGTGGGCGACCTGGGCGGCCACGAAGGGGGAGTTGCCGGCGGCGGCCGCGGCGGCGCAGAAGGCACCCAGACTGCAACCGGCACCTGTCACCTTGGTGAGACGGACGTCCCCACCCGGGACCGAGACCGTGGTGGTGCCGTCGGTGATGTAGTCGACCGGACCGCTGACCGCCACCACGGCGCCGGTGTTGCGGGCGATCTCGGCGATGGCGTCGACGGCCTCGGACGAGCTGGCCGTGGTCTCCACCCCCTTGCCCAGGGCCGCGCCGCCACCCAGGGCGATCAGCTCACTGGCGTTGCCCCGGATGATCGCCGGCTTGAACTCCAGCAGTGACTTCACGAAGGCGTCGTACTCGGGCGCCCCGGCGCCGACCGCGACCGGGTCGAGCACCCACGGCGTGCCGGCGGCCTGCGCGGTGCGCGCGACCTCGGTGAAGCTCTCCTCGCTGCTGCTCATCAGGCCCGCGCTGTTGATCCACACGCCCCCGGCCCCGGCCGGGAAGGTGCGTGTCCAGTCCGACGCCGCACCGATGGCCGGGCCCGCGCCCACCGCGAGCAGCACGTTCGCACTCAGGTTGGCGGCGATGTAGTTGGTCAGGCCGTAGACGAAGGGGGACGCCTGGGCGATGGCCGCGAAGCCCTTGCGGATGTCCTCGTCCTGCCAGCTGATCTCTTGCACGGTGACGTCTCCTCGATGGCGGCGGATCCTGCATGCCACTGTATGCAGCTACATGCAGGCGTGGCTATGAGCTGGCGATGGCTTTAACTGTGCCTTCACATCGGTGCCCTCATGCCAGCGCCTTCATGCCAGCGCCTTCATGCAGGTGCCCTCACCGTGGCGACTGACCCGCGCGCCCTCGTGATCGTCCTCAATCGTCGTGATCATGCAAACTTTCCCCGGGGAAAGTTTGCATGATCACGAACGAAGAGCTCGGGAGGTCAGGCCGACCAGGCGGCCGTCGTGCGCCGCGACGGGATGATTCCCGGGCTGAAGATCGCCGGGTTGTGCAGCATGCGCCAGCGTCGGGTGCGGGTCTGTGGATCGCGCAGGATCGGCAGCTGGTTGAGAGCCTCCCGCCGGTGCCGAGGGCTGTGATCGGCCTTGGCCAGCGAGAATCCGAGGCAGAGCAGCTCACGCACCTGCCCGGCGGCCCGGATCTGCTCGTCGCTGGGGCAGATTCCGCCACTGGCCTGCCGATAGGCGGTCTTCGCCTCGTCGAGCAGTTGCGGCAGGCCACCGAAGCGGCTCACCGTGAGGTACAGCCAGGCGAAGTCGTCCGACCGGCTGCCCCAGCCGGCCTCCTGCCAGTCCAGCACCACGGCCCCGGTACGGGCGTGCACGCAGTTGAGTGCGTGGAAGTCGCGGTGCGCCAGGAGCGGTTCCGGGTCGAGCTCCAGTGCCCGGGCGACCCGTTCCCGCAGGACGTGGGCGAAACGCAGGGCCAGGTCGGCCCGGTCGTGGAACGGGTGCCCGGGCCGCTGGAACGCCTCGACGAGGGTCTGCGCGTGCAACCCCGCCAGCGTCTTGCCCGGCACACCGGTCAGTCGCCGAAGGGCGGACGGGGTGGTCCCGATGCGGTGCAGGATGCCGAGGGTGCGGCCCCAGGTGGTGGCGTCCAGGGGGCCCACGGCGCGGGCGAAGCGGGTCACCGCCACCAGGGAGCCGGCCAGCTGTACCGGTTCGCGGTGCAGCAGCTGAACGATCGGGTTGTGCGGGATCTCGCCGCTGCGCACCAGGGAGTCGGCGATCGGGCTGAGAACCCGGGGCAGGTCGTGCTCCTGGGCGAACGCCGCGGCGGCCGCGGGGTCGGGGTCGAGCAGGACCTTGACGGCCACCTCGCCCCGCAGTGACCCGGCGACCGGGGTGTGCAGCACCTGGCGCTGCGGCCGGTCCCACGGAGTCGGAAGGCTGCGGAGCGGGCCCAGCGGTTTCAGGCCCAGGTGGTCGAGAGCGGTCCGGGCATCGTGTCGTACCCGGAGTGACAGATCTTGGGTCATCACATGCTCCTGCCGGGACGGGTGATGAGCTTGAAGAGATTCGAGTCTTCGAAGAGCATGCGCGCGATCTGTGGATCGGGTGATTCGAGAGCCGTGACGACGGCCTGCAGGCCATCGGCCTTGGACCCGAGATAGGCTGCCTCGTCGGTGAAGTCGCCGTAGTGGGCAGCGGCCTGCGGGGGCATGGACCGCAGGAGTGCGGCGGCGGACCGGACCGCGGCGGCGGGGTCGCAGTCCCATTGTTTGTCGAAGACCGGCAACGGCTCCGCTGCCATCTCGCCCAGGGCGAAGATTCCGGCCACCGCCAGAAGATTCGTCTCGCCGCGGCGAGATCGGTTCATAGTATGGATTTCCGTCTGCACCGAAGGGTTTCGCCATCTGAACGAGCCCATCTGAAAGCCCGGGCCTGACCAGTTCGCCTGCATCTCCTCGTCGTGGCCGCGCTCGACCGACAGGGCCCGCAGGCCGAGAAGCGCTGCCAGATGGGTGTTCGTACCGGTTCCGGTGCCCAGCATGCCGCGCACCCGTGAGGCTGCCAGCAGTCCGGCGAAGCCCCGCAGGGTCAGGCCGCCCCCGAGGCTGGTGACCGGCCGGACCCGGTTGCTGGGATACGTCCGGGCCAGCGTCGTGATCAGTGATTCATTCTGCCGGTCACCGATCTTCACCGAGGCGCCGACGATGAAACGGTGGTCGGGCATCAGCTTCAGGGTCTGGCGGAGCACGGTGGCGTGCTCGTGTGGGGTGAGGGAGTTGTCCACCTCCTTGCGGGCGCCGGTCTCCCGGGTGAAGGCGTTGGAGGCCGAGGGGTTGTAGACCACGACCGGTGCCTGGCCGGGGAAAGCCCGCTCGATCAGGGAGTTCGCGTGGTCGAGCTCCGCCGGGGTGAACCGGATCCGGGTCGGTGTGACGGAACGGTGCCCGGTCACCGAGCCCGGATGCGCGGCCCGGAAGTAGTTGAGCTCCTGCTTGCGGCCCTCCAGCAGCACCTGGCCGTCGTGCCGGAGGGCCCAGCCGGAGTCCCAGGAGACGAGCCGCAGGCCGTCGGCGGGCTCCGGCTCGAACGATCCCGGTTCGATGACCAGGTCGTACGGGCCGGCGGGGGCGCCCTGCCGGGAATCGAAGTGGCGGCCGAACCGGTCGTCCGCGAACAGCGGCAGGTAGGCCGCGTGCGAGGCCAGGTCGATGACGGCCGCGGGAAAGGATTCCCGCGCCCAGGCGAGCCAGGCCGAGTGCCGCAGAAAATCGCCGAAGTACCAGCGATCGGTGCGGTGGAACCAGAGAATCCGGTCGATTCTTCCGCCGGGCGAATGCGATACCAGAGCTTCGGCGGAAAGGAACGAGTCACCGTTCATCGCGCGCCCCTTTTGTCAGTGGCCGGGGTCGGCCGCAGAGGAGGGGAGGGAGCGGGCATCCCCTGCCTTGATCACGTTCGGAGAATCGGGCCTTCGGGTGGCCCGAAATCAGATTGCCGTGATGCAACGCAAAGAATCAAGCCCGAAAGCGAATGAATTCCCTGAAAGGTTCCTTCGGGCAATGCTGGTCACATATTGGTTTGTTTCATTCTGGAAGTCACGGGAACTCGGAAAGCGTTAACGCTTTCCGAGTTCCCGGGCGTAAAGGATCACCACCGGGTCCTGCCAGAAGGCCGAGTGATAGTGCGTCGGGGCCAGCGTGGTGCCGTGCTCGGGCTCCAGCGAGGGCGGGTCGAGACTGATCACGTCGACCTGCTGGCTGCCGGGCACCCGCTGCTGGGGCCGCGGCAGGCCGAACACCCAGCCACCGATGTAGTCACTGCGCCGCACCACGTTGCGCCAGCGGGGTTTCGGCGGCTCGGGGGCGCGCACGCTGGGCGGTGCCGGCTCGACCTCCGAGGGATCGTCGCCGGCGGGGGCCGGTCCCGGCCCGCTGAGCAGGTCCCGCAGGGCCACCGCGGCCGCATGGCCGAAGTAGGCCGGGAAGGCGCGGCCGTACAGCCTTCTCAGCGGTGCGGCGAGAGTGAGCAGGGAGACCCGGCTGAGCACGTCCTCGGGCAGCTGGGCGATCACGGCCGCACTGATCACGGTGCCCTGGCTGTAGCCGGTGAGCAGGACGTGCCGGGGAATCACCTCGATCGCGCCCGACATCTCGCCCGGTACCGGCGTGGTGTGGGGGCCCGAACGGCGGGAGCCGGTGAGCACCCAGATCCGGTCGACCAGTTCGGGCACGGCCTGCTCGGCGTAGCTGGGCGGGGCGAGCGGGTGCACGGCGCGCGGCCAGAACGTGCCGATGTCCCAGATGATGCCGACGGTCTTGCGGGCGTTGGGCGAGCGGATCTGCGCCCGCAGCACCCACACCCCGGAGGCCGCGAGCAGCCCGCCGATGAACACGCCGATCGTCGGCACGATCCCGGCCACCCCGGAGAACGACTGCGTGGTGTGGAGAGCCAGACCCTCGAAGACCCAGAACAGCAGCGCCCAGCTCAGGGTGATGGTGCCCAGGACGGCCGCCACGTCGTCGGTCAGCGCGGCCACGGCCCAGTGCTTCGCCACCTTGGTGACGGCCGCCCGCGGGGCGTCACGCTCCTCCGCCGGGTACCAGTCGGTCACCGCGTCCGGCCCGCCGTCGAGGGGCGCGGACCCGGCTTTGCCCGTGGTGAAACGCTTGATCAGCCGCCGGTAACGCAGGTACAGCAGGCCGAGCAGGATCAAGATCGTGATCAGGTTGAACACCGCGCCGGCGGAGTAGGCGAACATCGAGTCGGGCAGCATGATGCTGCTGTCCCAGTCGGCGTCCACCTTGTGCAGCGAGAAGCCGTTCGGCTCGCCGAAGACCCGTGCCACGGAGACGTTGAGCGCCGCGGTGAGGACCCCGCCCAGCATCACCCCGAGCAGTGCGGTCACCGGTGAGGCGTAGCCCCGCAGGAACGGCCTCCAGCCGTGCGGCTGCTCGTCTCCCGAGCGCAGCAGCAGCCAGGCGACCAGCACCGCGAGCACGGCCAGCAGGCCGAACTGCACCACGGTGAGAACCGTGATCGCGCCGAGCAGTCCGTACGGCGCGGCGTGCCGCGGGTCGGCGGGCGCGCCCTCGATCACCCACGGCGAGGCAACCACCCCGGCCAGCAGGACCAGGGCCGAGGCCCAGGCCAGGGCCTTGAACGCGGTGGCGAACCGGGCCACGTCGTCGTTGCCACCCACGGTGTCGCGGTCGGCAACGAACCCGGCGAGCACCACGGCCGCGAGCAGGATGGTGCCGGAGACCGCGATCTGGGCCTTCTGCCAGGAGCCGAGTGTGCTGGTGCATCCGGCCAGGGCCAGCGAGATGGTGGCGAAGGCGGCGGCGATGTGGGTGTTGCGCAGCCGGGCGGCGGCCGCGGCACCCCGCCAGAAGCCCCGGTCGCGCAGCGTCAGCCGGCCCGAGGGCAGCCGGTCACGCCGGTTCTCGCCGTCCACCTGCACGCCGGGCGCGTAGCTGCCCCGACCGGTGCTGAACGCCTCGTAGTGACTGGCGGTCGCGGCCCCGGCGTACCAGAGCGCCCCGATCACCGAGGCGACGGCGAGGGTGGCCAGGGACATCCGGGTCGCCGTCGAGGCGCCGGTGTACCAGCTCAGCCACCACCACGAGGCGCCGAGCCGTTCTACGCCGTTCTGCCAGGCGATGGTGGAGTGGAAGAGCGTGACCAGGCTGCCGACGAACTGCACGGTCGAGGCCAGGGCCAGCAACCGGACCACGATCCGGGCCAGGGCGTGGGCGCTGAGCAGACGCCGCCCGCGGCCCTTGGCCGGACCGGCCGGGAGCATGTAGTAGGCGACGTTGTAGAGCATGAACGGCAACAGCAGCAGCCACGACGCCGAGGCCAGGGCCCGCGCCGTGAGACCGCCCCAGACGTAGGCCTCCAGGGGCCAGGGCACCGACGGCCGGCCCACCCCGTCCGGACTCCAGCGCCGGTAGAACGCTGTCGGCCGGGTGCCGCCCACCTGCAGCACGTGCGGGTGCTCCAGGATCACCGGGCCGGTACTGCCGGACACTCCGTGGATGCGCAGTTCCAGCGGCAGGTCGGGCTCGTCCTCCCACTGCTGGTCGACCAGCGCCCCGGCCCGTGCGGCCTGGGCCGGGCTGGTCAGGTCGTCGCCGTTGTAGCCGTACGGGCTCTGCAGTCCGAGCGAGATCCCTGACACCTGGTGGCGCCTCCCCGTCGATTGGCCTACCGGTCACATCCGGTCCCTATCCGGGTCGCGCCCGGGTCACACCTGGGTCTTGCCCGCCTCCACGGCCAGCTGGTCGACCAGATCGTTCATTTCGTCGCCGGAGTGCCCCTTGACCCAGCGGAACGAGATGTCGCCCCGGTCGCGGAACGCCTCGATCAGGGGTTCCCAGAGGTCCCGGTTGGCCACGGGCTTCTTCTGGCTGTTCACCCAGCCGCGGGCCAGCCAGCCCCGCCACCACTCGTCCCGGAAACAGTTCACGACGTAGGTGGAGTCGCTCACCACGACGAGCGGGCCCTCCAGCGCCTGGATCGCCCGGAGCGCGGCGCTGACCTCCATGCGCTGGTTGGTGGTCTTCGGTTCCCCGCCGCTGCCCTGCCGGCCGTCCTTCGTGGCCCAGGCCCAGCCGCCCGGCCCGGGATTGCCCGAGCAGGCGCCGTCGGTCCATACCTCGAGGGCGCCGTCGATCGCGGCCATGTCGGGCTTGCGCGCCTTGGCGGTCTTCGCGGCGCCCTGCTTCGCGGCGATGGTGCTGCTGCCCACCCCGGGCAGCAGCGAGTCGTTCTCGCTGGCCGCCACCGCACAGGTGGAGTGCACCCATTTTCCGCCGGCCTTGGAGATCTCCTCGCCGGGCATGACGCGGCCCGAACACTGGGCGCAGGTGGTGGGGAAGCGGGCGGTCATCGGCATCGAGCCAGTGTAGGGATTCGCCGACCGCACGAAGGGGAGACGCCGTGCGCACCTGTCCTTCCCGGGTCACGATGGGTGATCCGGGACCACGGAGGCCGGCGTTCTCCCCGGTAAACGGAATCTGAACGGGTTTCATCTGGTTGATGAACAGGGCACGGTGGTCCCGTACGACCGGCCCGAACCGGGCCCCGACGAAAGGAACGCCAGTGGTAGCGGCAACTCATACCGAGATCGAGATCAAGCTGGACGCCGATCCGGAGTTCGCCCTGCCCGATCTGAGCGCTCTGCCCGGGGTCGCCTCGGTCGGCCCGGCCGACGAGCACCGTCTCCAGGCGACCTACCTGGACAGCGAAGACTTCCGGCTGATCCGCGGCGGTACCACGCTGCGCCGCCGGACCGGGGGCAACGACGCCGGCTGGCACCTCAAGCTGAAGCAGCCGATCAAGGGGTCAGCCGCCGACAGTCGCCTGGAGATCCACGAGCCGCTGGGCCGGGGCGTGCGCACGGTTCCCGCCTCGCTGCTCGGACTGGTGCGGGTGCAACTGCGCGGCGCCCAGGTGTCGCCGGTCGCGCTGATCTCCACCACCCGCACCGTGCGTAACCTCCTCGCGAAAGACGGCACCGTGCTCGCGGAGGTGGCCGACGACCTGGTCTCGGCGCATTCGCTGGGGCACGAGACCACGGCCGTCTCCTGGCGCGAGATCGAGGTGGAGCTCGTCGACGGTGATCTGGAGCTGCTCACCGTGGCCCGGGAGCTCCTGCTGGCGAACGGTGCCCGCCCCTCCGACGTGCAGTCGAAGATCGGCCGCGCGCTGGCCGGGCGCCTGCTCACCGCCGAGCCGGCCGAACTCGAGGCGGACGGGCTCGACGGTGTGGTGGAGACGGTCGACGATCTCCTCATCGAGCCGCTGCCGCCGAAGAAGGGCGGGAAGAAGAAGGGCGGCCCCGCTCTGCGCACGGTGCGGGTGGAGCAGCCCCGCGAGACGGTGGTCGTCGCTCCGGTGGCCGCCGGTGACGTGGCGCAGGACTACCTGACCGAGCAGTTCGCCCAGCTCGTGGCCCTGGACCCGCGGGTGCGCCTGGACAAGGACGACGCGGTGCACCAGATGCGGGTGGCCACACGCCGCCTGCGCACCGCTCTGGCCACCTTCCGGCCGTTCTTCGCCCCGGACGCGGTCACGTCGCTGCGCGAGGAGCTGAAGTGGCTGGGTTCCGACGTGCTCGGCCCGGTGCGTGACGCCGAGGTGATCCGCGAGAAGCTGCTCGCGGACGTCGCCGCGCTGCCCGCCGAGCTGGTGCTGGGTCCGGTGGCCCGGCGCATCCAGCTGGAGATGGGCGCCGAGTACCGGAGCGCTCACGAGTCGGCGGTCGCCGAACTCGACGGCGACCGTTATCTGGCCCTGATCGACGAACTCGAGGCGTTCGTCGCCGCCCCGCCGTTCAGCGTGCGCGCCAGTAACCCCGCGGCCGACGAACTGCGCAAGGTGGTGCGCAAGGCCGCCGGCCGGGTGAGCCAGCACGTCGACGTGCTCGCCGGTGAGACCGTTGGAAGCCCTGAGCACGACTTCCACCTGCACGAGGTACGGATCAAGGCCAAGCGCGCCCGCTACGCCACCGAGGCCGCCCGGCCGGTGATCGGCAAGCCGGCCAAGCAGGTCGCGAAGGGGATGGAGAGCATCACCGAGACCCTGGGCAATCACCAGGACGGCGTGGTGCAGCGGCAGTGGCTGCGCGATCTGGGGGTGCGCGCCCACGGTGCGGGCGAGAACGGATTCACGTTCGGTCTGCTGCACGGCCGGATCGCCGCCGCCGCTGAGCACGACGAGAATTTGTTCACCGCCGCGTGGGACCAGACCCGCGCTGCTCTCGCGGTCTGGCCGGGCTGACGGAAATCTTGCGAAACCATCGGTCGGTGGCCGTAAATCACCGACCGATGGGGGTCGTTCCCGGAGTATCGAATGGCGGTACCGACAGCAGACACTTGTAAAGTCGGGGTTGGCACATGCCACTCAGCAGCTCCCGGGAGAGAGACGATGACCACCGACTTGGGCGCGCAGAACCTCACTGCGCTCCTCGACAGCGCTCGGCAGGACTACTCGGAACTGGCCGGTCGCGGCCTGAAGCTCGACCTCACCCGGGGCAAGCCGGCGGCGGATCAGCTGGATCTCGCCGACGAGCTGCTCACGCTGCCCGGCACGAAGACGCACCAGGCGGCCGACGGTACCGACACGCGAAACTACGGTGGCCTGAACGGTCTGCTGGAGCTGCGCCAGATCTTCGCCGGCCTGCTCCAGGTGCCGGTGGGGCAGCTGCTCGCGGCGGGCAACTCCAGCCTCGAGCTGATGCACGACGCCTTCGTGCAGGCTCTGCTCGGCCAGGTGCCGGGGGCGCAGTCCCGCTGGGCCGACCAGGGCCCGATCAAGTTCCTCGCCCCGGTTCCCGGCTACGACCGGCACTTCTCGATCTGTGAGCGCTTCGGTATCGAGATGATCCCGGTGCCGATGACGCAGACCGGTCCCGACATGGACGTGGTGACGCGTCTGGTCGCGGAGGATGCCTCGATCAAGGGCATCTGGTGCATCCCGAAGTACAGCAACCCCACCGGCACCGTCTACTCCGACGAGACGGTTCGTCAGCTGGCCGAGATGCCCACCGCCGCGCCCGATTTCCGGATTTTCTGGGACAACGCGTACTCGGTGCACCACCTCACCGACGATCGGGTCGAGATCGCCGACCTGCTCGGCCTGGCCACCGCCGCGGGTAACGCCGACCGGGTGTTCGTGTTCGGCTCCACCTCGAAGATCACCTTCGCCGGGGCCGGCGTCGGCTTCTTCGGGGCGTCCGAGGCCAACATCAAGTGGTGGCTGGCCGGCCTGAGCAAGCGTTCCATCGGGCCGGACAAGGTCAACCAGCTGCGTCACGCCACCTTCCTGGGCAGCGCAGAAGGCGTACTGGCGCACATGGAGAAGCACCGCGCCCTGATCGGGCCCAAGTTCGAGGCCACCCTGCGCATCCTGAACGAGCAGCTCGGCGGCACCGGTCTGGCCACCTGGACCGAGCCCAAGGGTGGCTACTTCATCACCCTGGAGGTGCCGGAGGGCACGGCGTCGGACATCGTGGCCCGCGCCGCCGAGATCGGCGTCGTGCTGACCCCGGCCGGTGCCACCCACCCGCTGGGGCAGGACCCGACCGACTCGATCATCCGCGTCGCCCCGACCTTCCCCACCCTGGCCGACCTCGAGGTGGCCGTGCTGGCGCTCACCACCTGCGTGAAGCTGGCCGGCTACGAGCAGAAGATCAAGCAGCAGTAACCAACAGCGGACGCGGGGGGCGACGGGAGTCGTCCCCCGTTCTGTTTTGCTGTCAGTCGAGCGAGTCGAGGTCTTTCTGACCGATGGTGTGCACCTCGCCGAGACCGCTCAGATCTAAGGAACCCATCTCGGAACCCATCTCGAACTGGATCATGCCGGAACTTTTTCCGCTCTCCGTCGTCCGGACCGGCCAGACCAGGTGGCTCGTGTCGCCGTCTTCGGTCCGGAGCGGGGTCTGCACCACGTAGTCCAGGTTGTCGCGGTCTTGGACCTGTTGCTTCAGGCCGTCACTCCAGGCGCTGTTCTCGGTCACCTTCACCCAGGTCACCGGGGCGACAACCGTGCTCCCGTCGAAATCGAGGGAGCCGACCAGCTGTTTCACCCCGGCCGGGACGCCTTCCCCTTCGTCCTTCGACCCGTGCGAGCGGATGACGGCGAAGAGGATGAGCATGACGGCCAGCGCGATCAGGCCGATGGCCGGGGTGGTCAGGCGGCGGTTGGGTCTGGAAGGTTCGATGGCCACCTCCGTCACGATAGACGGTGGGTCCGACAGAACGACGGGGGACGATGCTGGTGTGCATCGTCCCCCGTTGTTGCTTTTCTGGTGGTTACCGGGCGAAGTTCACCGTGACCTTGGTGAAGCCCAGCGGCTCCAGCAGGCCCTCGAGCGTGGCCCGGGTGTTCTTCTCGGCCCGCTCCCGCAGCTCGTCGGTCTCCGCAGCGGCCTGCGAAAGGCGCTGTGAGGCCAGGCCGTACAGCACCGAGGTCTCCTTCGAGTCGTCGGTGAACGCGCCCTTCACCCGGTCGAACACACCCCGGTCGCGGCTGTAGACGTAGCTGCGGTCGTAGTCGATCGTGGGGCTGCTCATCGTGGGGGTGGGCAGGTTGATCGTGGCCTCGGTGCGGTCGTCGTTCATCACGATCGCGCCCTCACCGAGCTTGCTGAGGTTCACCCCGGCGTCCACCGAGCCGGCCGCGATGAACAGCGTGCGCTGCCCGGCCAGGAACGACGGCACCGGCTTGACGTCTTTCTCCACGTCGACGACCAGCTCGTAGTAGCCACTGGCGGCCTCGAACTGGCCGAGGTCCTGGATCGACTGCAGCACGGCCGGGCCGGAACGGTCGATGGTCTGGTTCTTCACCAGGCCCTTGAACGGGTTCAGCCGGTCGATCGCTCCCGTCGTCAGGTTCAGCGCGAGCGCGCCGGACACGATCAGCACGGCCACCACCAGCGCGGCCGTCAGGAAGCCGGAGCGCTTCCGCGGCGGCTCGGTCTTGTAGACGATCGTGTCGCCGCCGGTGCGCTTGTCGCCGCCGTTGCCCGAGGTCGGCAGCGGCTCGGTCTGCTCCTTGCGGCGCCCGACCAGGCTCCGTCGCTGAGCGCCGTTCTCGGCCTTCTCCAGGCCGCCCGCGGGGCTGGCGGTGAGCGATCGCTCCTGCTCGCCGGAGCCGGTTGCGGACTCTCCGGACACCTCGGACCTGGTCGTTGTCTTCTGCCCCATGACGCCCTCCACCCTTGTGTGTCCGTCTAGTCCGGTTGGTGGTGATTGATCACCTTGTGACGCCTACATGATCGTCTCACTTCAGACGCAGGTGCGCCCATTCAGGTTGCATGGGGGACGCGTGGTAGCGTGAGAACGCTACTGAGGATCATTCTCATGTAGCTCCCTCGGCACGTGGGTGCAGGCTTTCTCGGAAGGACGGCGTCGTGATGGCGTGGAACGTTGGGCACAAGCGCGGACGGGCACTCGCCCTGGGCACGGCGAGCATGTGCGTACTCGGGCTGACCGCCTGCGGCAGCGGGTCGTCCGACGGGGGCACCGCCTCGTCGCAGGACGCGCTCAACGTGGTGACGGTGACCAACGTGTACGGCGATATCGCGGCCCAGGTCGGCGGCGATGCGGTGAAGGTGACCTCGATCATCAGCAGTGCCGCGCAGGACCCGCACTCGTTCGAGGCCGACACGCGGACCCAGCTGGCCGTCTCGAAGGCCGACCTGGTGATCGAGAACGGGGGGCACTACGACGACTTCATGGATCAGCTGATCGAGGTGGCCAAGAGTGACGCCCCGGTGATCAACGCGGTCGAGGTCTCTGGTCTGGAGGGTCTGGAAGAGACCACGGCCACCGAGGACGAGCACGCGCACGGTGAGTTCAACGAGCACGTCTGGTACGACCTGGAGAGCGTCCAGAAGGTCGCCGACGAGATCGCGGCTGATCTGGGCCAGGCCCGGCCCGACCAGGCCGCCACGTTCACGGCCAACGCCAAGGCCTTCAACAGCCGGCTCGACGCCGTGATCAAGCTCGAGGACGAGGCCAAGGCGAAGTACGACGGGCAGGGCGTGGCCATCACCGAGCCGGTGCCTCTCTACCTGCTCGAGCACATCGGCCTGGTGAACAAGACGCCTGAGGCCTTCAGCGAGGCGGTCGAGGAGGGCAACGACATCCCGATCAAGGTGCTCGACGAGACCCTGAAGATCTTCTCCGGCGGTGACGTGCAGGCGTTCGTCTACAACGAGCAGACCACCAGCGCGGAGACCGAGAAGCTGTTGGCCCAGGCCCGGACCGACGGTGTCCCGACGGTCGGCGTGACCGAGACCCTGCCCGAGGGCCAGGACTACGTGGGCTGGATGACGGCGAACGTCGAGGCGGTAACCTCGGCGCTCGGATGATGAGGGTTTGATGAGTGACATTGAAGACGGCGCGCAGCTCGTGCGCCTGAGCGGCGCCGCACTCGGGTTCGACGCGGGCGAACCACTCTGGGAAGACCTGGACCTGACCGTCAGACCCGGGGAGTTCGTCGCCGTGCTCGGCGCGAACGGTTCCGGCAAGACCACCCTGCTGCGCTGCCTGCTCGGGATGCAGCCGCTGTCGGCCGGCACGATCAGCGTGCTCGGCAAGACGCCGACTGCCGCCCGGCGCGAGGTCGGCTACGTGCCGCAGCAGCGCCGCTTCGACCCCCTCACCCCGGTGCGGGCCCGTGACCTGGTCGGTTACGGGTACGACGGGCACCAGTGGGGTCTGCCGATGCTGAACCGCCGGCAGCGGCGCGAGCGCATCGACGCCGCACTTGCCGAGGTCGGGGCCACCCGGTTCGCCGATGCCCCGGCCTCCCGGCTCTCCGGCGGTCAGCAGCAGCTGCTGCGGATCGCCCAGGCCCTGGCCTGCGACCCGCAGTTGCTGCTCTGCGACGAGCCGCTGCTCTCGCTCGACCTGCACCACCAGCGCGAGGTGTGCGCCGTGGTGGACCGTCGCCGGCGCGACCACAACACCGGCGTCGTCTTCGTCACCCACGAGATCAACCCGGTGCTGCCCTACGCCGACCGGGTGCTGTACCTGGCCGGCGGCCGGTTCACGATCGGCCCGGTGGACGAGGTGATGACCTCGCAGACCCTGACCCGGCTGTACGGTTCGCCCGTCGATGTCCTGCGGGTGCGCGGGCAACTGGTGGTCGTCGGGATTCCCGACCGCCCCGTCCAGCATTCTTCCGACGAGCTCCACGACGAGCCCCGCGACGAGGCCCCCGAAAGCGCAGGCCCATCGTGAGCTGGGACAAGATCTTCAACTTCGCCGACTACAGCGAGCTGTTGCCCCTGGTGCACAACTCGCTGCTGGCCGGTCTGATCCTCGGCATCGTCGGCGGCCTCATCAGCACCTTCGTGGTGATGCGGGACCTGCCCTTCGCCGTGCACGGCATCAGCGAGCTGTCGTTCGCCGGGGCTTCGGGATTCCTGCTGCTCGGGCTGAACGTGGTGGCCGGGTCGCTGGTCGGCTCGCTCGGGGCCGCGATCCTCATCGGGCTGCTCGGGGTTCGGGCCCGTGACCGCAACTCCTGGATCGGCGTGCTGATGCCGTTCGGGCTGGGCCTGGGCGTGCTCTTCCTGGCGCTCTACGAGGGCCGGGCCGCGAACAAGTTCGGTCTGCTCACCGGTCAGATCGTGGCCATCGACACGCCCGCGCTGTCCTGGCTGGCGGTGATCTCGGTGATCGTGGTCGGGGTGATGCTGCTGATCTGGCGCCCGCTCTCCTTCGCCAGTACCGACCCCGAGGTGGCTCAGGCCCGAGGCATCCCGCTAGGTCCGCTCTCGTTGCTCTTCATGGTGCTGCTCGGTCTTGTCGTGGCCATGTCGGTGCAGGTCGTCGGGGCTCTGCTGGTGCTGAGCATCGTGGTCACCCCGGGTGCTGCCGCCGTACGCCTGGCCTCCACCACCGCCGGCGCGACCGTGCTGAGCATCCTCTTCGCCACCGTCTCGATGATCGGGGGCATCCTGCTCGCCCTCGGCAGCAGCGTGCCGATCAGCCCCTACGTCACCACCATCTCCTTCGCGATCTACCTGGTCTGCCGGCTCATCGCGACGGCGCAGGGCCGCAGTCGCGCTCTCTAGATTTTCCTGCCCCGCCGGGTGCCGAGCTGCATATTTGTGCCGACTAGTACCCAAAATGGACGATTGTGGACATAATCCCTGTGTCGAGGTAGCCGCGCCCCGGGGTGAGGTTGCTGGAACAGCCGACGGGAACGCTCACTGCCGACCTCCCGCGACTTCGACCCGCGGGCCAGAGCGGTTGGTCACCTGGCTAGTTCCGGGCACGTATGAGGAGGGTCCATATGAACGAGTTCAAGGCAACGGCATATGTCAAGGCTGCGGGCGTCGTGACGGCCGTCGTCACCCTCGCAGTGCTGGTGGGCGCCTCAGACAAGTGGGGCTGAGCGCGGTCAGCTGAATCCGTACGTCCGCGTCTCCCCGGTACCGGCCCGGTCGGGTCAGTACCGGGGAGGCGCCACGGGAAGCAGGGGCGGGATGACGGACACCGGATCCGGCGTGGCGCACCCACGGGTCACACCGCTCGGCCTTTTCGTCACAGCAGTCATCGTGGCGGCCCTTCCCATCCTCGTCTGGTCACTGGCGGCGTTGCTGCTGCAGCCACGACAGTTCGGCGTCGATCGCCTGGTGATCGTCTTCCTGCTGCTCGGCGTGATCATCGGCGAGCTGACCTCGGTCGAGGTCGTGCTGCACGACAGCCGCACCTACCTGATGACGCTCTCCACCACGTTCATCGTGGCCCTGATCTTCGCCGCCCCGCTCGGCCTGGTGATCCTGGCCCAGTGCGTGCCGCTCCTCATCGACGACCTGAAACAGGGCCGGCACTGGTCCCGGCCGGTGTTCAACCTCGGACAGTACGTTCTGGCCGTCGCGGCCGGCCGCTGGATCTTCAGCCTGGTCGCCCATCAGTCGTTCTTCGTGCCCGAGCACTTCCAGCGCGACGACGTGGGCCCGGCCATCCTCGCCTCCGGGGCCTACTTCCTCGTCAACAACGGCCTCGTGGTGACGGTGATCGCCCTGGCCAGCCGGCGGATCGAGGGAGCTCGCCTGTGGATCGACGTGCGCCAGAACATCACCACCTGGGGCCCCATGGTGGCCATGGCCCCGATCTGCCTGGCCGTCACCAACTTCTCGCTCTGGCTCGTACCGCTGGTGCTGATGCCCGTCATCGCGGTGCACCAGATCTCCAAGCTGGCCCTGGAACATCGCCACAGCGCCCAGCACGACGCCCTCACCGGCCTGCCCAACCGCTCGTTCTTCCTGCTCCAGCTCGACCGGATGCTCGCCGAGAAGGCTGCCGGTGAGCCCGTGCTCGGCGTCATGTTCATCGACCTCGACCACTTCAAGGAAATCAACGACACCCTCGGTCACGACGCCGGCGACGCCCTGATCTGCGACATCGGGCAGCGTCTGCGCTCGGCCATGTCCGACGACGTGACGGTGGCCAGGCTCGGCGGCGACGAGTTCGCCGTGCTCAGCCGCCTCTCCTGCGCCGATCCCCTGACCGAGGCCACCGACCTGGCCGGGCGGCTCACGGCCACCCTCGACGACCCGGTCAGCGTGGCCGGAATCCGCCTGGAGGTACGCGCCAGCATCGGTATCGCCCTGGCGCCGCAGCACGCGCGCAGCAGTGCCGATCTGCTCGCCAAGGCCGACATCGCGATGTACCTGGCCAAGGGCAACGGGGGCGGTGTGGCCGTCTACGACCCGAGTAAGGACGAGAACACCACCGAGCGCCTGCTGCTGCTCACCCAGCTGCACGACGCCCTGGCCGACGACCAGCTCACCGTCTACTACCAGCCGAAGTGCGACGTGCGGTCCGGCCGGGTGGTCGGCGCCGAGGCCCTGGTGCGCTGGCAGCATCCGCATCGCGGTCTGCTGGGCGCCGACCAGTTCATCCCGCTGGCCGAGACCACCGAGCTGATCACCCAGCTCACCCTGGTCGTGCTGGAGCAGGCCATCAGCCGGACCCGGGTCTGGCTGGACCAGGGCCGGCACCTCGGGGTGGCCGTCAATCTCTCGGTGCGGCACCTGGCCGACGTACGGCTGCCCGAGCAGGTCGACACCCTGCTCAAGCGCTACTGCGTGCCTCCCGCACTGCTCACGCTCGAGGTCACCGAGAACACCGTGATGACCGATCCGCACCGCGCCGTGGCCGTGCTGGCCATGCTGCGGGCCGCAGGGGTGCGCATCGCCATCGACGACTACGGCACCGGCTACTCGTCCCTCGCCTATCTCAAGCGCCTCTCGGTCGACGAGCTGAAGATCGACCGCAGCTTCATCACCGGCATGACCAGCGACGACAACGACCAGATCATTGTCCGGTCGACCATCGACCTGGGCCACAACCTCGGCCTGCGGGTGGTTGCGGAGGGCGTCGAAGACGTCGAGAGCTGGCGGCATCTACAGATTCTCGGATGCGACGTGATCCAGGGGTTCATCGTGCAGGCACCGCTGTCCGCCACCGAGTTCGACGCCTGGCTCACGGACTGGGAGTCGCACCGGTGTGAGCAGGTGGTGAGTGGGTTGGCCAGGGCGCGTCCGGTATCGATGGGGACGGTGGAGCGGCTGGGAACGCCTACCCCACTGCCGATCCGTGAGAGTCGTGACGCGCGCGAGGAGAAGCCCGCATGATCGTGGGCGTCGTGGCCCTCCTGCTGGTACTGGCCGTTCCGCTCACCGGCGGCAGTTTCCAGCGACTGGGCGAGATCTCCGTACGGGCCTGGGGACTGCTGCCGATCGCCCTGCTGCTACAGGTGCTGCTCTTCTCGGTGCTCTCGGATGTGCCTGCCTGGCTGGGCTTTCCGGTGCATCTGCTGACCTACGGACTGGCCGCGGTGTTCCTGTGGCGGAACCGCGCCGTTCGCGGGGTGCCCCTGATCGCCCTGGGCGCGGCCCTGAACGGAGTGACGATCGCCCTGAACCAGGGCACGCTACCGGCCTCGGAATGGGCGGTCCGCACGGCCGGACTACCTGCAGACGAGGGATTTTCGAACTCAGGCGTACTGGAGCACCCGATCCTGCCCTGGCTCGGCGACATCTTCGCCATCCCCGAAGGCCTCCCCTTCGCCAACGTCTTCAGCGTGGGCGACATCCTCGTCCTGGCCGGCGTGGCGGTGCTGGTGCTGGCGAACAGCCACTCGAAAGAGCCCGAAACAGCCCAAGCCTGAGGAAGCCCTCTATTCCTTCGTTCGTGATCATGCAAAACCTCCCCGGTATCCCTCCTCGCTCCCGTTCCGCTCGCTCCTTGGCTCACCCCTGCTCGCTCCTCGGATTGCCCCACTCCTTCCATTGCCGTGCCATTCCCGTTACTCGGCGTTAAGGGGGCCTCTTTTTTCGGCCGTCAGTCGCCCTCCCCGGGCGGCTTCTTGCGCAAGAGATGCAAGCTGCTTGCGTGTGGGCGTACTCTTCTTGCTGTGACACGACGACTGGCTGAGGTGGCGAAGAAGGTCGGCGTCAGCGAGGCCACAGTCAGCCGGGTGCTCAATGGGCGGCCGGGGGTTTCCGAGGCCACGCGGCGCTCGGTCCTCGCTGCGCTCGACGTGCTCGGTTACGAGCGCCCCACCCAGCTGCGCGGTGAGAGGGCCCGGCTGGTCGGCCTCATCCTGCCCGAGCTGCAGAACCCGATTTTTCCTGCGTTTGCCGAGGTTCTGGCCGGGGGAATCGTGCACCGCGGGCTCACGCCGGTGTTGTGCACCTGCTCGGCGGGCGGGATGAGCGAGCCGGCCTACGTCGAGATGCTGCTGGAGAAGCAGGTTTCCGGGGTGGTGTTCTTCGGCGGGGCGTCCAGCGAGGCCGATGCCGCGCACGATCACTTCGAGCAGCTCGAGAACCGCGGCATTCCCGTGGTTCTGATGAATGCGGCGGTCGAAGGTCTCGACTTCCCGACGGTTTCGACCGACGATACGGCGGCTGTCGGTCTGGCCTTCGCCCACCTGCGGTCACTGGGGCATGAGCGCATCGGCCTGGTGCTCGGGCCTCCCGATCACGTGCCGTCGCGGCGTAAGGGTGAGGCCTTCGGCAAGCTGGTGGCGGGGGCCGGTCTGGAGAGTGAAGGCCTGGTCGAGCACACCATGTTCACCGTCGAGGGCGGCCAGCTGTCGGCGTCCAAGCTGGTCGAACGAGGCGCTACCGCGGCCATTTTCGCCAGTGACATCCTGGCGCTCGGCGGCGTGAAAGCCGTGCGCCGAGCCGGGCTCCGAGTGCCCGACGACTTCTCCGTGGTCGGCTTCGACGACTCGTTTTTGATGAACTGCACCGACCCACCGCTGAGCACCATCCGCCAGCCGATCGAGTCGATGGGCCGAGCTGCCCTCACCCTCCTGATCAACCAGATCGAGGGTGGCATGACCATGGACCGCGAACTGCTCTTCGAGCCCGAACTGGTCGTGCGTTCGTCCACCGGAGCCGTCCCCCGCCGTTGACCCCCACCCCTTCGTGATCATGCAAAGTGTCCCCAGCGTTCTAGAACTCTGAGCCCGACAGTTCTAGAACTCCGGGGACACTTTGCATGATCACGGAAGGTTGGGAGGGGTTCTTGGTGGGCGCAAACGGATGGCGCGCGTTGCGTACATCGACAACGTTGCCGTGAATCAGCGTGTTTCTTCCGCCTGATGTCGAATATTTGCAGCAGTAAATACGGCTCTTGCAAAAGGCTGTTGCCGACCTTACGGTGATCGCACCTCGAGGCCTTCCGGCCCTGAGCGCAGTTCCCGATCCCGGTCACAGCGTCGTTGCCCGGTGCTCCGGCGCCTGTTGCCGTCTGCCGCGCCCCTGGCGCAGGAGGTAGGCGCCGCGTGCACACCCGAACCGACCCTGAGTGGTGGCGCCATGCCGTCATCTACCAGGTCTACGTGCGCAGTTTCGCCGACGCGAACGGCGACGGCGTGGGTGATCTGGAGGGGGTGCGGTCGCGGCTGGAGTACCTGGCCGATCTCGGGGCGGACGCGATCTGGTTCACCCCCTGGTACCCGTCGCCGATGGCTGACGGCGGTTACGACGTGGCCGACTACCGCGACATCGAGCCCCTTTTCGGCAGCCTCGAGCAGGCCGAGCAGCTGATCGCAGAAGCCCGTGACCTGGGGCTGCGCACCATCGTCGATGTCGTGCCCAACCATCTGTCGAGCGTCCACCCGTGGTTCGAGCAGGCGCTGGCGGACGGGCCCGGCTCGCCGGCCCGGGAGCGGTTCTGGTTCCGGCCCGGGCTGGGTGAGAACGGTGACGAGATGCCGACTCACTGGGTCTCGAGCTTCTCGGGAGACACCTGGACCCGCACGGTGAACCCCGACGGCAGTCCGGGCGAGTGGTACCTGCATCTGTTCACACCCCAGCAGCCCGACCTGAACTGGTCGAATGCCCAGGTCAGGGCCGAACATGAAGACGTTCTGCGGTTCTGGTTCGACCGCGGTGTGGCCGGGGTGCGTATCGACTCGGCGGCGATGCCGGTGAAAGACCCGCTCCTGCCCGAGGTGCCGGCCCGGCCCGGACCGGGCGAGCACCCGTTCATCGACCGGGACGAGCTGCACGACATCTATCGGGGATGGCGGGCGGTCGCCGATTCCTACGACGACGAGCGCATCCTGGTCGGGGAACTGTGGCTGGACGATGCCCATCGGTTCGCCCGCTACCTGCGGCCCGACGAGATGCACACGGCATTCAACTTCGACTTCATGACCCGGCCCTGGGAGGCCAAGGAACTGCGGGCCTCCATCGAGACCACCCTGGCCGCCCACGAGCCCGTGAATGCACCAGCCACTTGGGTGCTCTCGAATCACGACGTGACCCGGCCGGTCACCCGCTACGGCCGGTCCGACTCGTCGTTCGCCTTCGCCGCGAAGCGGTTCGGTACACCGTCGGATGTGGATCTCGGGCGGCGCCGGGCCCGGGCGGCGGCGCTGCTGGTGGCCGCCCTGCCCGGAAGTCTCTACATCTACCAGGGCGACGAGCTGGGGCTGCCCGAGGTGGAGGACATTCCGCTCGACAATCTCCAGGACCCCATGCATTTCCGTTCCGGGGGAGTGGATCCTGGCCGGGACGGCTGCCGGGTACCGCTTCCGTGGACGAAGGCGGAGACCGGCGCCGGGTTCGGTCCGGACGATGCCCACGCGCAGCCCTGGCTCCCGCAGCCGGCGACCTGGCCCGGGCTGAGTGTGGAGGCGCAGCAGCACGACCCGCAGTCGATGCTCACCCTCTACCGGGAGACGCTCCGTCTGAGGCGATCCGAGACTGATCTGAGGACAGACACGATCGACTGGTTGCCGGCGTCCTCTGGGGTGATCGCCTTCCGCCGGGGCACCCGGTTCGCCTGCGTGGTGAATCTGGGGGCCGAGGCCACGTCCTTGCCCGAGCAGGCCAGGGTGCTCCTGGTCAGTGGACCTCTCGACGGCGATCAGGTCCCGCCCGACACCGCCGTCTGGATACATCTGCCCATGGTGAAAATTGAGGAGTGACAATGATGTCCATCCGATCGACGACAGCACTGACCATCGCCGGCCTGGCCGGCCTCACCCTGTTGACCGCGTGCGGGGGTGATTCCGACAGCGACGAGAGCGCCGGTGGCAAGGTCTCGATCACCGTGGCGAGCGATGCCGGGCTCACGCCCGAGGCGATCAGCTCGTACGACCAGCAGATCGCGAGCTTCCGGAAGAAATATCCGAACATCGAGGTGAAGCGCGAGGAGTACACCTGGACCGGACCGACCTTCGCGGCGAAGCTGGCCGGGGGCACGCTGCCCGACGTGTTCACCCTGCCGTTCACCGACGGCCGCACGCTGATCGCCCGCCGGCAGGTGGCCGACATCAGCGACGAGGTCGCGAAACTGTCGTATGCCAACAGCTTCAACCCGAATGTGGTGGCCGCCGGGAAGAGTGACGACGGTGCGGTCGAACTGGTGCCCATCGCGGCGTACGGCCAGGCGCTGCACTACAACCGGGCGCTGTTCGAGGAGGCCGGGCTGGACCCGGACAAGCCCCCGACGACGTGGGCCGAAATCCGCTCGGCGGCCGATCAGATCGCCGAGAAGACCGGTCAGGCGGGGTATGCGGTGATGACGAAGGGCAACACCGGCGGCTGGATCCTCTCGACCGAGGCCTACGCGATGGGTGGACGGATGACCCAGGCGAACGGCGACGAGCAGAAGGCCACGGTGGACAACGCCGGGGCGAAGGAGGCCCTGAAGCTGGTGCAGGACATGCGCTGGCAGGACGACTCGATGGGCTCGAACTTCGGCTACGACTGGAACGGGATCAACCAGGCGTTCGCCGCGGGCAAGATCGGTATGTTCGTCACCGGCGGTGGGACCTACGACAACCTGGTGTCGCAGAATGAGATCAAGCCGGCCGACTACGGACTCACCGTGCTGCCGCTGCAGGGTACCGACGCCGGGGTGCTGGGTGGCGGCACGCTGGCTGCGGTCAGCGTGAAGGCCAGTGATGCGCAGAAGGCCGCCGCGGTGAAGTGGATCGACTTCTTCTACATGCAGAAGCTGATCACGCAGGAGGGTGCCGTGCGCGACGCGCAGAACCGGCAGGCCGACAAGCAGCCCGTGGGTACCCCGCAGTTGCCGGTGTTCGACCAGGCCACTGAGCAGAAGCGACTGGGGTGGATCAAGAGTTACGTGGACGTACCGCTGGAGCAGATGACGAACTACACCAGTGCCGCGTTCCAGCAGCCCCTGGTGCCCGAGCCGCCGGTGGCCACCCAGGATCTCTACGCCGCGCTCGACCCGGTGGTGCAGAAGGTACTGACCGACAAGAACGCGAATGTGGACGACCTGTTGTCCCAGGCCAACTCCGAGGTGCAGACCGTGCTGGACCGGAGCTGACGGGATGAGCGTGATCGACCGTCCGGTCGTGCCTGCCCATTCCCCCAAAGCCCGGAGGGCCCGGAAAGCCACGGTGCGCAAGGTCCGGGGCAACGGCCTCGCCACCGTCGTCTTCCTGCTGCCCATGCTCATCGCGTTCGGGGTGTTCAGCTGGTTCCCGATCGGGCGGGCACTGGTGATGAGCGTGCAGCAGACCAATCTGGTCACCCCGGCCACGTTCGTCGGGCTGGACAACTACGTCTATGTGCTGCATGACCCCGACCTCTGGACGGCGATCCGTAACACCGGCTACTTCGCCGGTCTGGCACTGGGTTTCGGGTACCCGATTCCGCTGTTGCTCGCGGTGGTGATGAGTGAGGTACGGCGCTGGCGGGGCATCTACACGGCACTGGCCTACCTGCCGGTGGTGGTGCCGCCGGTGGTGGCCGTGCTGCTCTGGAAGTTCTTCTACGACGGGGGCCCGACCGGGGTGTTCAACACCGTGCTCGGCTGGATCGGGCTGGGGCCCTACCCGTGGCTGAACTCCTCGTCGCTGGCCATGCCCTCGCTGGTGCTGGAGGCCACCTGGGCCGCGGCGGGCGGCACGGTCATCATCTACCTGGCAGCCCTCACGGCAGTGCCGCCGGAGCTCTACGACGCGGCTGAGGTGGATGGCGCCTCGATCCGTCAGAAGATCTGGCACGTCACGCTTCCCCAGCTGCGGGGGGTGTTGCTGGTGACCATGATCCTGCAGCTCATCGGTACTGCGCAGGTCTTCCTCGAGCCGTACCTCTTCACCGGCGGTGGTCCGTCCAAGGCCACGCTGACTCTGCTGCTGCTCGTGTACGACTACGCGTTCGGATCCAGTCTGAGTGGTGACTTCGGCGCCGCGACGGCTCTCAGCGTGATGCTCGCCGTGGTGCTGGCCTTGCTCTCGGCCCTCTATTACCGTCTCACCCGATCGTGGAGCCAGTCGTGACGGATCGCAGCATTGTCTCGAGCAACGAGCGCCGTAAACCTTTGATACGAAAGACGCTCACACTGACGGAAGTGGGTCTGCTGGGTGCGCTGGTGGTCATCGGGCTGGGCCCGTTGCTGTGGCTGGCCAAGGCCGCGATCACTCCGACCCGCGACACGCTGCGTGAGCCGATGGCGCTGTGGCCGAACGGTTTCGACTTCGCCAATCTGTCCACGGCCTGGAACCACGAGCACCTGGATCGGTACTTCCTGAACACGCTGGCCGTTGCGGGCGGTTCGTGGGCCAGTCAGCTCCTGGTGGCCACGACGGCGGGTTATGCGCTGTCGGTGCTGCGGCCCCGGTACGGAAAACTGCTCACCGGGCTGGTACTCGGCACCATGCTGGTGCCGGCGGTGGTGCTGCTCGTGCCGCTCTACCTGACCGCGCTGGACGTGCCCGGGCTGCACATCTCGCTGATCAACTCGTGGTGGGCGGTCTGGCTGCCGGCCGCGGCCAGTCCGTTCAACGTCATCCTGGTCAAGCGCTTCTTCGACAATCTGCCCCGGGAGGTGTTCGAGGCCGCGATGGTCGACGGGGCCGGGCCGTTCCGTTTGTTCTGGTCGATCGTTCTCCCCATGTCCAGGCCGATTCTCGGCGTGGTGTCGGTGTTCGCGGTGGTGGCGGCCTGGAAGGACTTTCTCTGGCCGTTGCTCGTGCTGCCCGACCCGGACAAACAGCCGCTCTCGGTACGGCTGCCGATCCTGGCCGAAACCATCCAGTTGGACGTCCTTCTGGCCGCTTTGTTCATCTCGACCCTGATTCCGATGGTTCTGTTCCTGGTTTTTCAGAGATTCTTCCTGCGTGGGGCCGGGTTGAGTGGCGCGGTGAAGGGGTGAGCCTAGGCTCGGCGTACGTCTTCATCTGGAGGTAGGAACGTGCCCAGACTCACTGTCAGCAGCGATGTCGAGAACGCCGAACTTCACTACACCGACCAGGGATCAGGCCGCCCGGTGGTGCTGATCCACGGCTGGCCGCTCTCCGGTCGCTCCTGGGAGAACCAGGTGCCCGCCCTGGTTGCTGCCGGGTACCGGGTGATCACTTACGACCGAAGGGGATTCGGTGAATCATCGCAGCCCTGGAACGGTTACGAGTACGACACCTTCGCCGCCGACCTGAACGCACTGATCACGTCTCTCGACCTGAACGAGGTGACGCTGGTCGGGTTCTCCATGGGGGGTGGTGAGGTGGCCCGGTACATCGGCACCTACGGCACCGGCCGGGTGGCCCGGGCCGTCTTCGCCGGGGCCGTGCCGCCGTACCTGTACAAGACCGACGGCAATCCGGACGGTGGTCTGGACGACGCGACCATCAAGCAGTTCCAGGACGGTGTGGTCACCGACCGCCTGGCCTTCCTGGAAGGGTTCGTGGAGACTTTCTTCAGCGTGGACGGCAAGGCTCTGGTGAGCGACGCGCAGCAGCAGTACGCCCGGCAGATCGCCGCCTTCGCCTCGCCCAAGGGCACTCTGGAGTGCATCCTGGCGTTCGGCACGACCGACTTCCGCGACGACGTCGCCAAGATCGACGTGCCCACGCTGGTCATCCACGGCGACAGCGACTCGATCGTGCCGTTCGAGGTGAGCGGGAAGCGGGTGGCCGAGACCGTTCCCGGCGCCCAGGTCCACGTGATCAAGGGTGGCCCGCACGGGATGAACGCCACTCACCCCGCGGAGTTCAACGAGGCTCTGCTGGCCTTCCTGGAGAACTAGGGATCAGACGGGAACGCGCGGTGTCACCAGGCTGGGGTATCGCGTCAGCCAGGTGACGAAGGCGTCCTTGGGCAGCGGCGCGGCGAACAGGTAGCCCTGTGCCTCGTCGCAGCCCAGGTCGCCCAGCCGGGCCAGCGTGTCCGGGTCTTCCACCCCTTCGACGAGCAGCCGCATCCCGAGCCGGTGCGCGATCTGGGCGGTGCCGGCCACGATCGCGGCGGTGCGCTCGTCGTGCAGGATGCGTTGCGTGAAGGTGCGGTCGATCTTCAGCTCGGTCGCCGGGATGTCGTTCAGGTAGCTCAGCGACGAGTACCCGGTGCCGTAGTCGTCGATGCTGATGGCGAAGCCCCGGTCGGCCATGGCCCGGATCATGGTGCCGGCCAGCTGCGGATCGGCCATGAAGCCGGTCTCGGTGATCTCCATGACGAACTGGGCGGGGTCGATGTCCCGCTCGAGCACGTCGTCGAGGATCTCCAGCAACCGGGGCTCGGCGAGGAAGCCCGCCGAGAGATTGACCGACACCCGCAGCCGCTGGCCCGCAGCCCGCCAACGTTGCCACTGGGTGACCGACTCGTGCAGTACCCGTTCGGTGAGGACACCCATCAGGCCCTGGTTCTCGACCAGGTCGATGAACCGGGAGGGACCCAGCAGGCCGTGCCGCGGGTGCTCCCAGCGGGCCAGGGCCTCGGCACCGACCACCCGGTCGTCACCGATCCGGACCTGGGGCTGGAAGAACACTTTGATCTGCTCCGCGACCGCGGCCGGCTGGGAGAATGTCCACTGCAGGTCCTCGGCCAGTTCCAGCTCTTCCTGGGCCGCAGCGTCCAGGTCGGGGTCGTAGCGACCGACCCCCGCCCCGGCGTTCTTGGCCCGGTACATCGCCACATCGGCGCGGCGCATCAGCTCGACGCCGGGCATGCCGGGCTCGTTCAGGGCCACCCCGACGCTGGCGTAGACGCGTAGCGGCCTCCCGTCCAGGCTGCGGTAGGTGGCCCCGGCCTCGACCAGGTCGTGGGCGGTCTGTTCGACGTGGCTGACAGCGGCCCCGGTGAGCAGCACAGCGAACTCGTCACCACCGAGGCGGGCCAGCAGGCCGCCGGGTGGCACGTGCCGGGCGAAGCTGGTGCTGACGTCCTGCAGCAGCCGGTCACCGACGGGGTGCCCGTAACGGTCATTGATCAGCTTGAATCGGTCCAGGTCGATGAGCAGCAGCGCGACCGGGGTGTTCTGGGCCAGGCCCTGGTCGATGGCCGTCACCATGGCCCGGCGGTTGGCCGCACCGGTGAGCTCGTCGGTGAGCGCCTCCTGCCGGGCGCGGGCCAACACGGCCAGGTCGCGTACCACGGTCACGAACCGGTAGCAGGCACCCAGCGCCGCGGCGGCGGCCAGACCGGTGACCAGAACGTTCTGCTGGTCCGACAGGGCCTGCTGGATCAGGACGAACAGGCCGGCTGTCAGCACGGTCAGAGCGCTGGCCGTGGTGGTCTCGGTCATGGCGGGCAGCAGTTCGGTGCGTTCCACCGGGCGCTGGTGGGCCAGGCCGATCAATGCCGCGGCCACCAGGACCAGCCCCTGGGCGGCGGCGGCCCCGTGCGCGTGCGGGCCGGTACTCAGCACCAGAGGGGCCAGTGCCACCATCAGCGGGGTGGCCATGGCCCCGGTCAGGAGCCAGGCCCGGGCGTCGGAGGCGAGGCCGGTGAGATTGGCGATGGCGACCGCCGAGCCGAACAGCACCACCCCGGTGCCGAGCAGCGCGTACCCGGCCTCAGTGCGCCAGAAGCCGGCCGGGTCGTCGGCCAGGACCGGCTGGTGCACGGCGTTGGCGATGGCGACCACCACCATCCAGGCGCCGACCCCGTTGAGGATGTCATTCGGGTCGGCGAGTGTGGTGCGTACCTGCTTCCAGCCCACCAGCCCGTTGTAGAAGAACGGTCCGGCGGCAATGCACCCCACGGTGAACACGATCCAGCCGAGGTCGGTGCCGGGAGGGTAGGGACCGTGCGCGAGCAGGGCCGCGCCCTGCCCGGCGAACACGGCCACGGTCAGGATCAGCGCCCCCAGCAGCAGGTAGCGCCAGACCTGGATCTCGTTCGCCCCGGCCTCGGGCCGGCGCCGGTTGCGCCGCAGGAGCACACCGGTGACCGCGGCCAGATAGGTCGCGAGCAGGCAGTTCGCGGCCTCGGCGAGTGCGAACGGGGCATCGACCGTGGCGGCTGCCGCCCCGAGGGCGCCCAGCAGGGTGAGGGCGGAGAGGATCAGCCCGACCACCGAGGCGCTGCGGATCCATCGCCCGGCTCCGGTGGCGTACCGGGGCTGCGTCACGTCTCTCCATCGGTCACGGGTACAGGCGTCTGACGGTTCCGGTGCGCGCTCACCCGTCCGGCACCCGTCGGGCCGCGTACCTTCGCTGGACAGTGTGCAAGGTGATGACACGTCATGTGGTCGAGATGGCTGTGAATCATGAGATGGGAGGATGTGCGCGTGAACACCACCGGTCGCATTCTCGTGGTGGACGACGACCCCGGTATCGGCGAGCTGCTGGTCTCCGCTCTCGGATTCGCCGGTTTCACGGTGACGGCGGTCACGGATGCCGCAGACGCCCTGAAGATCATCACCGCCGGTGAGACCGACGCGATGGTGCTCGACGTGATGATGCCGGGCATCGACGGGTTCGACCTGCTGCAGCTGCTGCGCTCGAAGGGCGACCGGCTGCCGGTGTTGTTCCTGACAGCCAGGGACGCGGTGGAGGATCGGGTGCGAGGGTTGCGGTTGGGGGCGGACGACTACGTCACCAAGCCGTTCAGCGTGGTCGAGGTGGTGGCCCGGCTGGAGGCCCTGCTGCGGCGGGCCCGCCCCGACGAACCGGACGAACCGGCGCCGGACGACGGCCGGCTGTGCCTGGCCGATCTCGAGCTGGACGACCAGGTGCACCGTGTGACCCGTGGCGGTGAGCCGATCCACCTCTCACCCACCGAGTTCCGGCTGCTGCAGTACCTGCTGCTCAATGCCGGTCGGGTTCTCTCCAAAGCCCAGATCCTGCAGCACGTCTGGCAGTACGACTTCGGTGGTGACTCGGGAGTGGTCGAGCGGTTCGTCAGCAACCTGCGCCGCAAGGTGGACGACGGGCGGGAACCGCTGATCCACACCGTGCGCGGATTCGGCTACTCCATCCGGAGCCCGCAATCGTGAGAGCCGGTCGGCTCTGGCCGGGAACCATCCGGGGGCGCCTCGTCCTGGCGGTCGTTCTGAGCATGACCGGGGTACTCGCAGGCAGCGCGGCGGTCACCGTCTGGGGTCTGAATTCCTACCTGGACGAACGGGTCTCGCGCCGGATGGAGAACGTTCGCGGGCAGATCCAGCGGGTCGTGGCGCTGAACGTGGCGAACCGTGGCCAGCTCGTGGTGAACGAGCAGCAGCTCGATCTGCTGCTGGGCGACAACAGCGGCCTGATTCTGGTGGTCGACGGCAAGCCTGGCCTGGCCGTCGACCTGCCCGACGTGCCCGCCCAACAGCTGATCGCGACGGCGTCGGCCTCACCCGGCCGGGTGGTGTTGGTAGATGGCGACGACCCGGTGGCCACTCTGGCGGTGCCGACCAAGGGCCTGAGGTTCCGCCTGGACCCGGGAGGCCAGGTCGTGGAGGTCGATGCGCTGGTGCTCGCCGTCAGCCGGGCCGACGACCAGCAGACCGTGCGCCGTCTGCTCCGCATCGGGCTGCTGGTGAGCCTGATGGCGCTGGCCCTGCTCGCGGTCCTGGTGGCCCTGATCGTGCGGGCCGGGCTGCGTCCGCTGACCGAGCTGGCCTCGGCCGTGCAGGCAGTGGGGCGGGGCGAACGGGAGCCGGACACCATCCCGATGACGGGCAGCACCGAGACCGGGCAGGTGGCCCGGGCCGCCCGGGACGCCTTCACCGCCCGGGCCCGGGCCGAGGACCGGCTGCGCACGTTCGTCGCCGACGCCTCGCACGAGCTGCGCACCCCGCTCACCAAGATCGGGGGCTGGGTGGACCTGTACCTGCAGGGCGGTCTCGGCGGTGAGGCAGGCATCCAGGCGGCGATGGAGAAGGTCGAGGCCGAGACCGGCCGGATGGGTCTCCTGGTGGAGGAACTGTCCCTGCTGGCCCGGCTGGATGCGCAGGTGCCCCTGGACCTCGAGAACCTCGACCTGCGTCCGCTGGTGGAGGAGGTGCTGGACGACGCCCGGGTGGTGTCGGCCGATCGCCGCTTCACCCTCGACGCCCCGGTGCAGCCCTTCACGGTGCACGGGGATCCGGAACGGCTGCGGCGGGTTCTGCGCAACCTTGTCGGCAACGCCGTCCAGCACACCCCGCCGGGCACCGGGGTCGAGGTGTCCATCCGATGGGTCGAAGCAGAGGACGACGTGGTCACCGTCGCGGTCCGGGATCACGGGGAGGGGATCCCGGCGGAGCAGCTACCGAAACTGTTCGAGCGGTTCTGGCGGGCCGACGAGAGCCGCACCCGGGCGAAGGGCGGTTCCGGCCTGGGACTGGCCATCGTCGAGGCGGTGGTCGTGGCGCACGGTGGCTCGGTGGGCGTGCAGTCGCAGGCCGGGCGGGGAACGACGGTGACCATCCGGCTCCCGGGCACCCCACCGAAGGCGGGCTGAAAGGCGTCCTCCATGAGGTCTGCGGGGGTGACCGGACCTGGACGTCGAGGAGACGAAGCTGCCGTCTTCCGAATCCGAACCTGTTCCGAAGAGTGGGGTTCTCGCGGGACCGGGCCCGCGACCTGCGCGTCATGGTGTTCGATGGGAGCTCGTCCGCCCGGTCATCCCGATGTGTGAGGGCTACGTGCACACAGAAGATCTGCAGGCCCGCGTGAACGTGACGCCGAGCGGGACCCCGTGGTTCCGGCGCCGTCGGCTGGTCGTGATCACCGCCGGCCTGGTGGTGCTCGCCGTGCTCGCGGTCGTCGCGAACGTGATGGTCACCCGCTACGTGAAGGACCAGGTGGTGCGGGTTCTGCGTTGCGCCACCGACGACGACACCCTTGACCCCACGGTGTCCCTGGGCAGCACCCCGCTGCTGTTCGGGCTGGTCTCCGGCGAGGTCCGGACGGTCACCATCGGTGGGCTTTCCACCACAGCGGTCTCCGGTCTGGACTCCCGGAAACCGGTTTCGGTGCCGGAAGGCACCCTCAGCGTCACCCTGGACGGTCTCGGAGTCCGCAAGCCGCACTCGGTGGAATCGGCGCAGGCGTCGGTGCACCTGCCCTGGGGCGGTCTGGGCGACCGGCTGGACTCGGAGGCGGACCTGACCGGGGCCACGCTCGCCGAGAAGGACGGGCTGCTCGCGGTCGCACTTCCCCAGAAGGTCGCGGGAGAGCAGGTGACGGCCCTGGTGAGTCTCGGGACCGACGGAGACAGCCTGACGGTGACACCCGAGTCGGTCATCATCGGTGGCCGCCAGATCGGGATCGGGCTCGTCTCCCTGCTGACCGGCGACCTGCTGAAGGACGAGAACGGTGAGAGCAGGCTCGAACCGCGCGTCATCGACCTGAATCTGCCCCAGGGCACAACCCTGGAGACAGTGAAGGTGCAGTCTGAGGGCCTGGACCTGGATCTCGGCGTCGATCCGGCACAGATCGGGAAAAGTGGTGCAGCGGGGCGTAACTGCCTCGCCTGAGGGGCCCTCTCGACGCGCGTCGAACGCTTGTCCTACCTAGTGTCTGCGGACATGAGCCAGAACACGTCGAACAATTCGGCCGCTGCCGCAGATGACGAAGCCGTGGCGGCGAGTACCAGCAAGCCGCCCGAAGAGTGGGTCACCGGTGACGAACCGGCCACAGGAGCCCAGCTCAGCTACCTGCAGACGCTGGCGAGGGAGGTCGACGAGGAACTTCCTGAGTCGCTGACGAAGGCCCACGCCTCCGAGTTGATCGACGAGTACCGCCAACGCTCCCCGCGCGTGGAGAGCTGATCGTCGTCACACTGGCGGAATGAGCCTGAGCCGACGGCGCACGGTCGGGGTGGAGGAGGAATTCCTCCTGGTGGACGATCACGGTGTTCCGAGTCCCGCCGCATCCCAGGTGACGGCCGGGGCGCACGAGGGCATCGAGCACGAACTGCAGCAGGAACAGGCCGAGACGGGCTCCCTGCCGCGCACCGAGCTGGCCCAGCTCGCGGAGGATCTCGAGACCCGCCGTGACGGGCTGGGCCGGCTCGCCGCCGACCACGGAGTTCACGTGGCCGGTCTGGGCACCAGCCCGGTGAACGCCGAGCCGACCCTGTACCCCGACGAGCGGTACCGGCGCATGGTCACCGACTACCGCACCACCGCCGCCGAGGTGCTGACCTGCGGTTGTCACGTACACGTCGGCATCGGATCACCGCAGGAGGGCATCGCCGTCATCAACGGCATCCAGCCCTGGCTCTCGGTCCTGCTGGCCCTCAGCGCCAATTCGCCGTACTGGCACGGGACGGACACCGGCTACGCCAGCTACCGGCGCCAGGTCCAGGACCGCTGGCCCATCTCCGGCCCGACCGGGGCGTTCCACGACCCCGACGAGTACCAGGCACTGGTCGACACCCTGATCCGTTCCGGGGTCATCCTCGACGTGGGCATGATCTATTTCGACGCCCGGCTCTCCGCGCGCTACCCCACGGTCGAGATCCGGGTGGCCGACGTCGGCACGGAACCGGACAGCGCCGTGGCGCTGGCGGCCCTGTGCCGGGCGCTGGTGGATTCCGCCGTGTCCGGCACCCCCTGGCCGTCGGCCCGGCCGGAGGTGCTGCGGGGCGCGGCCTGGCGGGCCTCCCGCTACGGGCTGACCGGTGATCTGGTGGATCCGATGACCGGACAACCGGTTCCGGCGCCGAACCGGGTGCAACAGCTCGTCGACCGGGTGCGGCCAGCCCTGATCCGTAACGGCGACCTGGACCGGGTCGAAACCGCACTGCACCAGGTGCTCGAACGTGGCACCGGGGCGGAACGGCAGCGGGCGGCCTACGCCCGGCGGGAGTCGCTCAGCGATGTCGTGCTCGATGCGGTGGAACGGGGCCGGCCGGTCCGGTCCGGGCCGGTCGACCATGTCTGAGCCCGCCTGACTACTTCTGACCGAAAACCGCGCGCACCGCCGGGAGCAGTTCCTTCTCGGCCGCCTCCAGGAAAGACTTCTGCTGGTCCCCACCGATCTGCACGAGCGCGACATCGGTGAAACCGGCCTCGGCGAAAGGCTTCAGCGCCTTCACCACGGCGTCAATGTCGGTGCCGCAGGGAATCTGCCCGGCCACGTCCTCGGGACGGACGAACTGGCTGGCCGCCGCGAACCCGGCCGTCGAGGGAATCTCGGCGTTCACCTTCCAGCCACCGGCGAACCAGCGGAACTGCTCGTGCGCCCGCTGCACCGCGGCGTCCCGGTCGGCGTCCCAGGAGATCGGCAACTGACCCACCTTGCGGGCCGGTGAACCCGAAGCGCTCGCGGCGTCCCAGCCCTGGCCGAGCTCCGGGTCCGGCTCGGTCGAGATCATCACCTCGGCCTTGGGGGCGAAGGCCGCCACCGACTGCGCCCCGCTGACGGCGACACCGATCGGCACCCGGGCTTCGGGCAGGTCCCAGAGTTTGGCCGAGTCGACGTGATAGTGCTTTCCCGCATAGGTGACATAGCCACCGTCGAACAGTGCTCCGATGATGTCGACGGCCTCTTCGAGCTTCTCGTGCCGGGTGTTGACGCCCGGCCAGCCGCCCCCGATGACGTGCTCGTTCAGGTTCTCGCCGGAGCCCAGGCCGAGGGTGAACCGGCCGTTGCTGAGCAGGCCCACCGTCGCGGCCTGCTGAGCCACCACGGCCGGGTGGTAGCGGCCGATCGGGCAGGTCACGTAGGTCATCAGCTCGAGGCTCGAGGTGACCTGGCTCACCGCCCCGAGCGTGGCCCAGGCGTTGGGGCTGTGGCCCTGGGCGTCGAGCCAGGGGAAGAAGTGGTCGCTCATCACGGCCAGCGTGAAGCCGGCCTGCTCCGCTGCGGCCGCGTCACGCACCAGGCTGCGAGGGTCGGTCTGTTCGCACATCAGGGTGTATCCGATGTTCACCATGCTCCGACCCTGGCACCGGCAGCGAAGGGCCGCACACGCAGGTGCCACCGCGGGCAGATATCGAAGATCGTTCTCGAAACGGACTTTTCGCCATACTGGAAAAGGTCAACGGTTCAGGGACCGGCTCCCGGTGCCGACGAACTACTCACCTCGCCAGGGTGGAGAGGCCGAATGGTGTCGGAGGCTGCTGCGGTGCGCGGATTCAGGTTCACGATCGGTCGGAGACTGGCACTGCTCGGCGGCATCGGTCTTGCCGTGGCCATCGTCAGCAACGTCGCGGCGTTGATGCTCTCGTCACAGGTCAACGATCTCCAGGAGCAGGAGCGCACGCACCTCAAGGCCCTGGTGCTGATCAAACAGCTGGACACCCGGGCCAGCGAGCTCAAGGTGGACGGCTACAAGGCGCTGCTCTCCGAGACACCGGCCGACCTCAAGCAGGACCTCACCGACGACAGCGCGACGGTCGACGAACTCTTCGCCGGCCTCGACGCGCTCGCGCTGGAGGCCGAGGACGAGCCGATGATCGCCGGGGTCCGTACGGCGTTCGACGACTACGTGAAGGCCATCGGCACCGTGATCGACGACGCGGTGAGCGACCAGGCCGCGGCCCGGGGCAACTACGAGGCGATCCAGACCGCCAACGACGCCACCGACGAGGCTGTGGGCAACGCCGCCGACCTGCTCGAGAAGGCGTCTTCCGCACTGGATGACGAGGCCGCGAGCACCTCCCGCACGATGAACGTCCTGACCATGGTGATTCTGGTGGTCGGTGCGGTGATCGTGGTGGTATCCACCCTGGCGCTCTCCCGGGCGATCTCCCGGCGGGCCACCAAGGCCGTCCAGGTGACGAAGGCCGTTGCCGCCGGTGATCTCTCGCAGCAGATCGGCGATCACGGCAATGACGAGATCGGTGACATCTCCGATGCCCTCGACGAGGCCACGGCACGGATCCGCACGGTGTTCACCTCGATCGGATCCACCTCTGAGCGGTTGCGCGGCGCTTCCGGAGGTCTGACCGCGGTCGCCGCCGAGGTCGGCCGGTCGGCGATGCAGACGTCGCAGCAGGCCGAAGTGGTGTCGCGAACAGCGGACGAGGTGTCCACCAACGTGCAGTCCGTCGCCGCCGGGGGCGAGGAGATGACTGTCTCGATCGCCGAGATCGCCCGCAACGCCCAGGAAGCGGCCCGGGTGGCGACCGGAGCGGTGTCGGCCGTGGAGTCGACCACCGGAACGATGAACAAGCTCGGTGACAGCTCGCGGGAGATCGGCGACGTGGTCAAGCTGATCACCTCGATCGCGGAGCAGACCAACCTGCTCGCGCTGAACGCGACGATCGAGGCGGCGCGGGCCGGTGATGCGGGTAAGGGCTTCGCGGTGGTCGCGGACGAGGTCAAGCAGCTGGCGCAGGAGACCGCCCGGGCCACCGAGGACATCTCCAAGCGCGTCGAGACCATTCAGGACGACGCGGACAGCGCCACCTCGGCCATCACCGAGATCGCGAACGTCATTGCGCAGATCAACGAGTTCCAGACCACGATCGCCTCCGCGGTGGAGGAGCAGACAGCCACCACCCAGAGCATCAACGCCGGGGTGGCGACCGCGGCCGACGGATCCAGTGAGATCGCCCGCAACATCTCCGGTGTGGCCAGTGCGGCGAACACCACCACGGCGACCATCGGTCAGGCCGAGGAGAGCGCCCGGGAACTGGCCGGAATGAGTGACGAACTGTCCCGGTTGGTGGCGGGATTCAGATTCTGATTCGTCGGGCGGCGGAGCCGGCAGCCACGGTGGAATCAGCTGTTCCGCTGGGAGAACGGGCGCCGGCGCGCAGACCGCCCGCCGGATGATGACCGGAGCCGGCGGGCGTCCCATGAGTGAGGGAAGCGGTTGGTCCTCATCGCGGTGATGAAGGAGAACACCCTCGTCCTGGGCTGATTCTCCTGGTGACGGCGCTGAGAAACTTGGCCGAACAAGTCTTCTCGCCCGGCAGCAGGGAACGGGCGGGGCGTACCGACACCGATCACGTGCATCATTTGGTGCGAAGAGATTCACCGCCCGGGAGCGATTCTCGCTTCCGGGCGGCTTTCGGTCCCGCTTCCGGACGGCTCGGCGCTGCACCGGTATGGCTGCCGGTCTGCGGAGATCACTGCCATGGCCCTCGTGCTGCGGCGCCTGACCGGAACCGGGCCGACCGTGGAGAGTCTCAGTGACCGACGGATGTCGGTGGCCGTGCTCCGGGACACCATCGTATTTGTCCAGGTCGGCGCCGGGATGGTCGACCTCAGGCCCATTCTCAACCACCGATCGACGTTTTCGCCGATGGTGAAATTCCGTTCCGTGCCGCGCGTACACCCGAAGCGGGTTCCTTACCACTCTTTGCGCGAAATTACGCAGAATCCCGGAGGTATGGCTGTGCCGTTCGGGTGGCTCTATGCTGTTCCTCGTTGTGCCAGTAGGTGATATGGCACTATTGAAATGAAGAACGCGGAGCGTGACGACATGTCCCGATGTAGCCGTGAGGGTTGTTACACAACGGTTTTCGGACCTGCCCAACAGGTTCGCGAGAGGACTATGGTGGCCTGATGAGTTCCAAGGATCTGGCTGTTCGCAGCGGTTCGGAGAAAAAACCGGGGCACGTGTCCGGTCCGGCCGGTGCTGTGTCGCGCCGTCCACTGGGGGCGCGTGCCCGCACGTTCGCCCAGCGTGTGCTGAAGAGAACTACTGCGCGCACCGTCATGGTCTGCTCGCAGTGCGAGCTCACCGGTGGTCCGTTCAGCCGTGAAGAGGCTGCTCACCTGCTGCGTATCCACGAGCAGATGCAGCACGGCATCGCCATGCACCGCCCGCCGCTTCCCCCGGCCCCCTGAGCACCACGTTCTTGTCGATCAGAGCTCCCCGTCGGTGTCGCCGGGGAGCTCTTCTGCTGTCTGAGGACTCCCGCCACGCGGATGTCCACCCGGACCGGACCCCTCCACCGAGCTCGCCGGATCTTTCCGTTGTAGGGGCCGTGACCTGCACGAATGCCGGCAGTCTGGTCGGGCTCGGACGGTGCGTCGTGGCTGGATTCTGGGGTGACGGTGGCTCCTGGATGCCTGGACCAGCCTCCTGCCGTGTTCCCGGCGTCATCCCGCACCGTTCGTTACCTCGCAACGGACCCCGGGAAGGGGTTTACCCGCTCCGCGCCTGGGAGATCCGGCCCGCTCGTCGGTCCACGTCCTTCGTGAGCAGGAGATCGCCCCTCATTCCCAAATTCGTCCGACTTCCTACAGGTGGACCTTCTAGGGGGCGGAGCCACCTGTCCGGCCGGCAGTTGAGGATCGCCTGATCAAACATGGAGGCGGCTGAGTGTGTGTGGACGCTGTGGTCGCCGCAGCAGGATCGGCAAGAGCGTCTGGTTCCGTGCAAGGAGATTGTTCGTCCCGATTCCTGGGACGGCTGCTTTTCTGGAACGGGACTACTGACGCCCTGGGGCCGGCTGCTGACCGTCCCGGGTGGGACGGTCGCGTCTGGTTACTCAGGGTGGCGGATTGGCTTCCTGCGAAGAGCGGGGAGGCAGCCCACGAAAGCCGGCTGCGGGGGCCCGACCAGGGTCGATGGTGGGTGACCGGGAGCACATCGAAGACCCCCATGAGCGATTCCCGACCCTCGTGACGTGCTGCGGCTGGGAAAACCGCAGGTGAACGGCGTGCGATCGGGGTGCGGCGTGGCGATTTGACGGAGCGTGGCCGTGATCCGTAATGTTCTGTCCCGTTGGGAACGCGAGAAACGGACACGAAAGTGGCCGGAACAAGGGTCCAACACCTCCTCCAAGGCACACGAAACTAAGTGACGTGCCTCCGCCAGTCGGAGAACGCGCCACAGACTTCGCGAGCCCCGAAGGAAATGCAACATCGTCGGTAATAACCGCGAAACGCGGATTTGACCGGCGAGCAACACAGGGTCTACTGTTTACAACGTCGCCAGGACGGAACGCCGAAAGGCAAGAAGTTCTGAGCGTCCGCTCCTTGAGAACTCAACAGCGCATCTGAACAACCGATGCC
>NZ_BSTC01000027.1 GCF_030269305.1 Kineosporia sp. NBRC 101731 | reverse complement strand
GGTCCTGCCCAAGATCCTGCGCCTGCCCACCAGCGCCTGGATCAACAAGCCCGCCGAACCCGAACCCGAACCCCGCCTGACACCAGTCGGTTAACACCCGCTGGCCTCAATCCCTTGACACTTACCGAGATGGGTGCCCACGACGGCCAGGACCGCTACGGCAAAGGCGATGTCGGTGGCGGTGGGGATGGCCCAACCCTGCAGCGCTCCGTCCCCGGTGGTGGCGTTGATCAGTACGTAGATCAGGGCCGGCACCGTCATGCCGCCCACTGCGGCCACGACCGGCACCAGGGCGCGGCGGGGGTCACGCAGATCACCGGCGACGAACTCGCGTTTGAGTTCTAGGCCGGCTAAGAAGAAGAAGATCGCCAGCAGGCCATCGGCTGCCCACTGCCCCAGGGACAGGTCCAGGTGCAGGGCGTGAGGTCCGACGGACGTATCACGCAGATCCGTGTAGGAGTCCGCCCACGGCGAGTTGGCCCAAGCCAGTGCCGCGATGGTGGCCAGCAGCAGCAGAGCGCCCCCGACGGTCTCCTTGCGCAGTAGTTGGGTGGCGCGCTGAGTTTCCGGCCACGAACCGCGACTGAGGAGTCGATGCTCAGGGGATGGAGTGCGGGGGTTCAAAGGTCTGGCCGCCTTCTGGTGAGAGGTTTTTTGGGATCCACGAAGGAATCGCCGACCAGACTTCCCGGCACACCAGTAATGAACGTATACGGCCTCCGTTCATGCGGCAACAGGGCCTTTACGGCTTCTTCATGATCCACCGGGCCGTTGCCGGGAGCGGGTCCACCACGATGGCGCGAGCCTTCCCATCTCGACGTGGTCGGCGTACCATTTTCACCAGGTGTGCCGGGAAGTCTGGTCGGTGGTCAATGTCCGCTGCCTGACCGGGGAGGCCACTTTCCATGACCGACATCGTTCTACGCGCCATCAGGCTGAGCAAGCGATACCGGCGGCTGACAGCAGTGGACGACCTCAGCCTCGACGTCGGAGCCGGTGAGGTGTTCGGCTTTCTCGGGCCCAACGGGGCCGGAAAGTCAACCACGATCCGTATGATGCTGGGTCTGGCCCGCCCATCGTCCGGGCAGGCCACCATCATGGACGTTGAGGCTCAAGATGTGGCCCGCGCACACAGGTCTCTGGCCTACGTACCCGCAGACGTCGCGCTGTGGCCTCAATTGACTGGTGCGGAAAACCTGCACCTGCTGGACCGGACCGGACCCGGGGCCGATCTCGTCTACCGCGATGAGCTGATAGAGCGGTTCGCTCTGGATCCAGCCAAGCCGGCGCGCACCTACTCGACCGGCAACCGGCAGAAAGTGGCGCTCATAGCCGCTTTCGCCACTCGCGCACCGCTGCTGATCCTCGATGAACCCACCAGCGGTCTGGATCCTTTGATGGAGCGCGAGTTCCGCACCGCAGTCGCCCAGGCCCGCGACCGTGGTCAGAGCGTCTTCCTCAGCTCTCACCAGCTCGCCGAGGTGGAAGCGGTCTGCGACCGGGTGGGGATCCTGCGCGCGGGCAAGCTGGTGGAGGTGGCCTCCATATCCCGTCTACGCGCGCTGCACCGCACCGAGGTCAGCGTGACGTTCACCGGCTCCCCACCGGACCTGTCAGGAGCCTCGGGAGTGGAAGCGGTTCACGATTCGGCCCCGGGACATCTACGGTTCTTTATCAGCGGCTCACCCGGCCCTGTCCTGGCGGCCCTGGCTGCGGCCGACGTCACCGCGATCGCCGTGCGGGAGCCGAGCCTGGAGGAGATCTTCCTCGACTATTACGGCGCCGAGGCCCGGCCATGAGCCTCGTGGCTGACTCCTCCGGCCCTGCCGTAACGGTCCTGGCCCTTCGGCAAACCTGCCGCGGTGGGCTCATCGTGGTGGCTCTAGCTGCCGGAATGTCCGGGCTCATCGTCGGCACCTACGCTGGGCTGACGACCGACCCGACCGCCGGTGAAGAACTGCAGAAACTGGCCGAAAGCCCTGCGCTGAGGATGTTGTTCGGCCGGCCGTGGTCTCTCGACACCGCCGCCGGTTTCACCGTCTGGCGATCAGGAACCGTCCTGGCCTGCATTCTCGGGGCGTGGGCCATCCTGGCCACCACTCGGATCACCCGCGGACAGGAGGAAGCAGGACGCTGGGACCTCCTGCTCTCGGGTCGTGTTCCGTTGCCCGCCGTCCTCGTCCGGCATTTCGCCGTCATCGCTGCTGTGCCGCTGGCCAGCGGCACAGCAGTGGCGGCAGTGCTATCGGCATGGAGCCCATCGAATTCAGCCGGTGCGCTCATCCACGGCACCGGTCTGATCTGCCTGGGGCTGTTCGCCGCCGCGACCGGTGCACTGACGGCCCAGATCTTTCCCACCCGGGCAGCCGCCTCCGGTGTCGCAGTCGCTGTGCTCGGGACGGCTCTGCTCGCCCGCATGGTCGCCAGCGGCATCGACGCCCTGGCCTGGCTGCTGTGGCTCTCCCCGTTTGGGCTGCTGGAGATCAGTGCGCCGTACGAACGCAACCGTCCTCTGCCCCTCATGCTGCTGACAGCAGCAACGATCGCCCTTTACCTGGCGGCCCTGCGAGCTGCAGCGAGCCGTGATGTGGGCAGCGGTCTGTTGTCAGCACCGGCCGGTCACCCGCCTCGTCTCCAGCTTCTGACATCGGTCGAGGCCTTCGCAGTGCGCCGACTCCTGGCCCCGTTGGCCGCCTGGACAGCAGGGGTGGGGGCCTACTTCCTCTTGGTGGGCCTCACCATCACCTCGCTCACCGATTTCCTGGCCGACAATCAGGCCTTCGCCAACGCAGCTGCCCAGGCCGGATACAGCGGTCTGGAAACCGCCGACGGCCTCACCGCCACGCTGTTCGCGCTGCTGGCCTTACCCGTCAGCGCGTTCACCGCGGCACGCCTGGCAGCCTTCACCACAGCTGAATCACACCGCCACCTCACCCTCCTCGCGGCAGGGCCCACCTCTCGCCTGCGAATGCTCGGCGCCGAAGCTGCCGCCACCACAGCCGGTGTTGTCACCCTCCTCGCCGTCGCCGCCGTCAGCATGTGGTTCGGCGTCACCGTCACCGGCGGCCGGTACTCACTCGCTGCTGCTATCAGCGGCACGTACAACATGTTGCCGATCGTCCTGCTCAGCCTCGGCGCTGGCCTGTTGGCCGTCGGGCTCGCGCCTACCACTGTCATGCTCGCCGGATCCATCCCAGCCACAGGGGGTTACCTGTTGAAAGTCATCGCTGACAGCACCGGTGCTCCGGCCTGGATCACGGCGATATCCCCGTACACCCACCTCGCCGCAGTACCTCTTGCAGGCGTCAACTGGTCGGGCGCTGTCGTCATGGCAGGCGCCGCCGGCATGCTCGGCGCGGCTGGGGCACGTGCATACCAACGGCGCGATCTGGCGGGATGAAATCATCTCGCCCGATGACCTGCCGGGCCCATCCTCATGGGACGGGGCCTGGCGGTCCTGACCGCGTTGGAGACCGAAGGGTTCGCTCGTGATCTACAGCCGCACGACGTGAACGTCAGAGACTGCACAGCCGCCATCGTGGACACAACGACATCCCCCGCCTCCAGGACTCCGGTCGGTTCCAGACCAACGGTCGGCTGCCACTGCCTGACCGCATCGATCAGCGAGGTCGTGAGAACACCTTCCCCGCCCTGACCTTCAACGTGCGGGAGGCCGGTTGCTCTCCCTGGTCTTTCCACGTGTCGGGGTCTGATTCCTTTGCCGGGGATTTGCCGGGCGCACGCCCGTCCCCTTCCCCGGTGACGTCCGGGGTGGGAGCGCGCCCCTGGGCACACCCAGATCAACCGCGATGTCCTTGATCGTCGCGCCGGGCGTGGACCGGTACCGATCCACCGCCTGCTGACGAAACTCCTCCGAGTACAACTTGCGTGCCACGAGAGGATCATCTCGCTTCCTCCAGCATCATGCCGGGCTCAGCGTGTTCAAGGTCCGGGGGTAAGTCCCGAATGCCGTTGTCCTCGGCGTGAAGCGCCCTGGGACTGGCGGAGGCTCTGAACCAGCACGGAGACTGGATCAGTGGCTGCACCGCGTAAGTACGACGATGAGACCCGTGCCCGGGCCGTGAGGATGGTCCAGGACCGCGTCCGTGAGCACAAGGATTCCCAGGTCGGTGCCCGCCGGCATGTGGGTGAGTTGTTGGGCATCAACCCTGCGACGTTGCGGAACTGGGTTGAGAGGGACGAGGTCGATGCAGGTCAGCGACCTGGAACACCGACCGAGGTGAGTGAGGAACTGGCCGCGTTGCGGCGGGAGAATGCAGAGCTGAAACGGGCGAACGAGATCCTCAAGACCGCTTCGGCGTTTTTCGCGGCGGGGGAGCTCGACCGCCGCTTCAAGTAGTCCTGGCCTACATCGACGAGCACAAAGACCGGTTCGGGGTCGAGCCGATCTGCCGCCTGCTGAGCCAGCACGGCGTCACGATCGCCCCGAGCACCTACTACGCCCGCCGCACCCGGCCCGCCACGGCCGCCGAGATCGAGGACGCCTACGCGGCCAACACGCTGATCGATCTGCATCGCGGCAACCGCGGTGTTGACGGCACCCGCACATGCTGGCACGCCCTGCGCCGGGCCGACCACCGCCTCGGCCGTGACTTGGGAAGAGATCAGGTGGCCCGGCTGATGCGCATGGCCGGGATCGACGGCATCCGCCGCGGCAAGCACCAGACCGTGACCACCCAACGCGATGAGAAGGCGCCCCGCCATCCAGATCTGGTGGATCGGCGCTGGGATGCTCCCACGGCTCCAGATCAAGGGTGGGTAGCAGATTTTACCTATGTCTGGACGCTGGCCGGGTTCGTTTACGTGTCGTTCGTGACCGACGTGTTCTCCCGCCGGATCCTCGGTTGGCGAGTTTCTACTACCAAGACCACACCGCTGGTTCTCTCAGCCCTGGAGCAGGCACTGTTCACCCGACGGCGGGCCAATACTCGTTTCACGGCAACAGGTTTGGTGCATCACAGCGATGCGGGAAGTCAATATACGTCGCTGGCTCTGACCGAGGCCCTCACTGAGGCCGGGATCGCCGGCTCGATCGGATCGGTCGGTGATGCACTGGACAACGCGCTCATGGAATCGACCATCGGGTTGTTCAAGACTGAGCTCATCGACCGGCAGCGGTCCTGGAGCGGCCGGGCCGAAGTCGAGCGGGAGACCGCGGCCTGGATCCACTGGTTCAACACCAGCCGACTGCACTCCTCGATCGGCTACCTGCCACCGGTCGAGTTCGAACAGCATTACCGTGACACCATCACAGAAGCAGCCTCAACCCCCGAGGTTGCTTGAACCGAGCCTCCATCAGATCCAGGGCGCTTCAGATCGTCTTCTTCGTCCTGCCGGGCCTTTTGGGTGGGGCCGGGTGACTGTGCGGCGGACCTTCGCGATCTGGCAGGCTCCGGGGAACTGGATCCAGGCAGGCGCGGTCGTGATCTTGATGGCGCGGTGAACTCGCCGGCCGTGACCGTTCTCGATGCCGCTGTGGGTCGGAATATGGTTTCAGGGCATTCGTTTGCAGGCCAGGTAAAGAGACTTCTGGTTCCCTGTGACGGTCAGGACGTAGTCTGCTTTAGCGGCGATGATAGCTTGCGCGGTCTCGATCTGGGTGTGCATGGCGTCGAGCGTGAGGACCGAGTCGGCCAGCATCTGTGCCTGGTCCAGGATGGTGAGCAGGTCACGGGCGGCCGGGATCTCGTTGCTCTTGGCCGCGACAGCGATCTGCCCCAGGAACGTGCCACTGCCATGATCGAACGCGGCGACCAGGTGCGGGGCGGCAGCGTCCCGGGTGCGGGCGCCGCGCACGGTCTTGCCGTCGATCGCGATCACCCGACGTCCGTTCACCAGCATGGTCGATGTGTGAAACCAGCTACCCAATAACAGATCCAGCTCGTCCGGGTCCACCATAGTCACGGCCCGCCGGAACATGGCTTCGCAGGGGCACCGGCGCAGACCCAGCCGGGCCAGCAGATCCAGTTCGGTGTCGGCGGCCCACTGCGCCATCGCGGCGAACGAGCAGGCCCCGGCCAGCGTGGCCGCCATCCCGGCAGCGAGGACGCCGGCCAGGCAGTGTCGCTGTCCGCGACGCGCCCGCGGGTCTGCAACCTGGCCGAGGAGATCGAGCAGAACTTGCTGCGGCGCAACCTGTTCAACGAACACACCATCGGCCCCACCGGTCTCAGGAACGCCCGTTGCGGCAGCAGGATCGACGGCAGTGCGAGAGGATGACATGGCGGATGTGGCCCCGGGGTCCGATGGTTTGGTGTGGTAACCCCATCAAAACGGTTCAGGTCACATCCGTCACCAATCGGACACGGAGTGTCACGCTATAACTTCGCAGGTCAGAGCCGGGTCAAAGGACTTTGACAGCCCCCTGTGGGGTTCGGCGACCCAGTTCATGCCGTGTGCACCGATGGGAATCCCCGGGCAGCCGGCGTTGACGAAGTCCATGAACCACACCCATAACGGCCGAAGGCTGTCGAGGGAGGCGTCGAGGTCGTTCCATGGACCCTGGGTGCTGAGGATCCAGTGGGACAGCTCTGCCAGTCGGTCCGGTTCTCTCGTGATGAGGGCGTCGCGGTAGGACTCGCCATCGCGTTTCGGCAGGTCGGGCAACTGGTAGTAGGGCACCAACATCTCCTTGGATCCCGGGGACGTGAAACGAAGGGTATTTTCACCGAGCTCAATTCATCGGCATCGCCGGGCTGAGTCCGGGGTAGTGTCGCGGCGCTACCCCGGACGGTGGATCACTCATCGGAGTTCGAGGCGCCGGGTGTGCGAACGCTGACCCGTTCGGGGACGTCGGCGCTGCGCGCGACCTGCTCCCAGGTGGTGACATCGGCGCGGATCTGCTCGAGCTTGTCCAAGGCGCCGTCCACGACATAGTTGCCGATCGGCAGACGCAGAGGTGGCTTTGTCAGCGTTCAGGGCCGTGATGATGGCTCTTGCGGCACGGTCCGGGTCACCGGCTTCGCTACCGGCACCGTCGGAGTAGGACGGGAAGCGGGCGTGGACGCTACGACCGGCGCGTCACGATCAAGCAGCACCACGACCCGGAAAATCTCTTCCGCGCGAACCACAACATCGCGGCCGCCGGCTGATCGACCGCTCTGCACCGGAAAAGCTTGCCGGGCAGAACTTCTCGAACCGGATGGTCTGTTGGGAATCTCGTTCTGGTTGCACCGCGTCGAGACCCGCCTACCGTGGACGGGCGACGGCCGTCACCGGTCCCTGGTCCCCGCCCGAAGTCGCCAGCCGGGCGCCGGACAAGGCCAGGGCATCCGGGGAGGGCCGCGGTGACAGGGGTGGGGCAGAGCGCTGGCCAACGCCCGGTACCCGGCCGGTAACCGGCGCCCTCACGTCCGGAAGATCATGATCGTGAGGCCCGCCTGCCCTCGGCCCGGACCTCACAATCAGGCAAACGCCAGCTACAGCTGGATATCGATGCCGCTACCGGTGGATGAGAGTCGGCTCAGGGGGCGGCGTTGAGCAGGTCCAGCGCCGTGTGCTGGCAAGCGTGGGCGCTGGGGACGAAGGGTCCGGCCAGGTGGATGCCATAAGCGTCCAGGCTGTTGCGGTCCTTGGCGTAGGCGGTGTCGGCCTGCCGGGTCAGGTACGCGTTGTACCTACCGCTGGTGGCCTGGTTCAGTACCCCGAGCCCGCGCAGGTACGAGCCCTTCCAGGACGGCTGGTCGCCGGTGCAGGATTCGCCTTCCCCCGGCTCGCGCAGGATTCCGTCCTTGTTCAGTGCGGTCGATGTCGTGGAGGCGTCACCGATGCGCTGGGCGGTGGCCAGGGCATCGGCGTTGCCGGTGGCCTTGTTCAGCTGCACGAGGGCGTTCATCAGGACGCCGGAGTTGTAGGTCAGGGGGCCGCTGGCACCCTTGCAGGTCTTGAGGTCGATGCCGTCGATGACGATGTTTCCGCTGGTGAGCATGCCAGTGCCCCTGAACCACGACCAGCCCGCGCTCGCCCGGGCGCGGTAGGTCGTATCACCCGGAACGCGCTGGGCGAGCGCGGCATTGAGCTGGATGTACAGGCTGTTGGCGATGGCGACCTTATTCTTGCGGTCGGTCTTCCACCAGATGCCGCCACCGCAGGTGGTGTCCCAGTACCGGTGCATGTGCTCGGCGTCGGCGCGGGCGGTGTCCAGATAGCGCTGCTCGCCGGTGAGGTCATAGGCCGCGATCCAGGCCAGGCCCCACCAGCCGGTGTCATCCAGGAACTCGTTGCGGAACTGGCCGTCGTAGGCGTTGACCTGCCGGTCGTAGGTGTTGGCGATGGCGTACCGGTAGCTGGCCATCTTCGTGGTCCGGATGTTGTCGATCAACGCTGTCAGCGCGTTGGCGCTGGTCCACCAGGCGTTCTTGTCGAAAAGCCCGGTGGACTGGTCGTAGCTCATCATCAGGTTGGTTGCCGCTGCGGTACGCCGGTTCCCGGCGTTCCAGGTGCTGCGCGTCCAGGCGGTACAGGTGATCTCGGTGCGGTCACCGGCCTTGCCACAGGCCCGCAGCGCACCCACTCCACGGGCGGCCCAGTCGTCGACGTTGAACATGGTGGTGCGGGTGCTGGTGGCGTTGGCCGCGATGCTGGTGGCACCCAGGCGGCTGCCGCTGCCCCAGGTCCTGCCGCCGTCGAAGGAACGGTCGAGCCAGACCTGGTCCCCGGCCTTGCCGGTGGCGAGTGTGGCCCAGCCCATCGAGGTGGTGTCGTCGATGTGCACGGTGAAGGTGCGCCCGTACAGGGTGGACGTCACGGGGGTGCGGTCCTTCGCGGTCCGGGCCGCGTCGAGGCCGTCGCACTGCTGGTTGCAGATGCCCGGCTCGGCGGCCGAGCTGACCCCGATCCCGGTCTGTGTCAGCACGCCGGCCGTGACGGCTACGGCCGCGCCCACAGCGGCGATCCTTCGCCAGTGCACCATGTGTTTCCCTCACCCATAACGCGCATCGACGCGACCGGTCATCCCGGGCGGGACCGTAGCCCCAGGGATGAGTTCTGCACCACAGCAACTTTGTTAAGGGAATGGGACTTACCCTGCATTTGACGGTGCCTCAACGAAACGGTCGCTGAGGGCTCTGAAGGTTGCCTCTACGGACGTTCGGGCTGAAGGAAAGAGACAGGAAGCGCCGGAACTCCCCGGGTGCATCTCGGATGACCCACCCGGGTGGACGGGCATACGTTCGGAACCGGGTCGTTCCTGTCCGGAGCGGCTCCGGATGGCGGAGGGATGATCATGTCGAAGGTGTTCGGCTTCACCCGGTACGGCCGTCCCGAGCACCAGGACTTCTGACATCAGCCGAAAATTGCTCCGGGAAAAAGCCATTTGCTCGTCGCTGTTCACGCCGCCGCGGTCAACCCGACGGCTGGAAGATTCGCGCGGGCTGGATGAAAGACATACCCAGTCCTGACCTGCCGCCGTTCTGGGGTAGGAGGCCGCCGGCGTGGTCGAGGCGTTGGGCCAGGACCTTGAGGCGTTTGCGGTCGGTGATCACGTGCTGGGTCCGAAGGCGCCGAACTCGGGTTCCTACGGCGAATAGGCTCTGCTGACGGCCGAACTGGCGGTCGGCGAACGGCGATGACGCCGGCGGGGAGGGTGGCGGCTCGGGTGCCGACGTCCCACCGCCGGAGGGGTTCACGATCTCGGCCGGGACGTTCCCGCAGGTGCGTACCGCGATCACCTGGGCCCTGGCGCGACGTTGGGGTTTACTGAGGGTTTTCCAACCTCCTCAGGAGTTAAGGATCAAGACCTGAACCGCGTTCACCAGGCACGTTGCGTGAGCCGGGCTGGAGCGGATCTTCTGAAGGATCCGCCAGTTCTTGAGCTCGGCGTTGGCTCGCTCGCCCGGAGCGCGCATCTGTGAGATCGACGTGTTGACGGCCTTTTGGCCAGTCGGAAGCTCACGACGAACGAACAGACGCGAGCCCGGGTCACGACGCACGCGGCGGAACGGCGCCCGGATCGTGGCCCCGGCACCGATGTAGGCCGTGTCGGCAAACGTCGTCACGCCGGCTCCACCGATCAGCCAACGGGGGGCTACGGCCCTCGTCGAAGCGCGTCTCACGACAGAGGCGGTCCAGCCTTGCGCTTAGCTGAACAGATCAGTATGGTTAAGCCATAACCGAACGGACCTGTTCAGTTAATGCATCGACCTGGGAGTCACCATGACCACGCCCGCCTACTTCGACAAGTACGAGAACCTCGCCTTCGAGCGGGGGGATGACGGCGTGCTCGTCCTTCGCTTCCACACCAACGGCGGGCCGCTGACCTTCACCGGTCAGACCCACGAGGACCTCCCTCAGGCACTCGAGGACATCTCCCTCGACCGCGACAACAAGGCCCTCGTGATTACCGGCACGGGCGAGCACTTCATGAAGGACATCGACGGCCCCAGCCTGGGTGAGATCTTTAAGCCCGCCGCATGGGAGAAGACCCGCGTTGAGGGGCGCAAGGTCCTCGAGCGCCTCCTCGACCTCCCGATGCCGGTCATCGGCGTCGCCAACGGCACCGCTACGATCCACTCCGAGTACCTCCTCCTCGCCGACGTGCACATCGCATCCGAGAAGGCGACCTACGGCGACTTCCCGCACCCCGCTTTCGGCATCACCGCCGGCGACGGCCTCCACGTGGTCTGGGAAGAGATCGCCGGCACCCAGCGCGCGAAGTACCTCCTGTGGACCGGCGAGAACATCGACGCCCAAACTGCGCTGCAGTGGGGCGTGGTCAACGAGGTCGTCGAGCACGACCGCGCTCTCGAGCGCGGCCTCGAGATCGCCCGCAAGCTCGCCGCCAAGCCTGCGCTCTACCGCTCCCTGCAGAAGCAGACCCTCAACCTCAACCTCCGCCGCCGCCTCACCCAGGACGTCCCCTTCGGCATGGCTCTTGAAGGACTCACCGCAGCCGACCTCGCCTACCAGCAGCAGAACTGACTCATCCCGCCCCTGTGTGGGCGCCACCCACACAGGGGGGCCTACGCAGGGGCGATCACGCAGCGGCGTAGAGTGAAGGATCGGGTTCAAGGAGGTCACTTTGGCAAGCACCACGCCCCGAACTCGCCGACGTCCTGCTCTTGAGCGGGTGGTGAAGACGGCAGATCATCTCTTCTACACCAACGGCATCCACGCTACCGGCGTCGACACGATCGCCGAGGCGGCCAACGTTTCCAAAGCATCCATGTACACGTACTTTCGTACCAAGGACGACCTGGTGGGAGCGTACGTAGCTGGGCGCAGCCTCGCCTGGCAAGAGCACGTGACCAAGCAGCTCGACGCATCTGGGGCCTCTCCGATGGAGAAGATCCTCATGGTCTTCGATCTCCTTGGGCAATGGTTTACCACCGAGGACTTCAATGGGTGTCCGTTCATCAACGCGGAGGCCGAGAGCACGAAAGACTCGCCGGCCCATACCGTCAACCTGAGCCATCGCAGCTGGGTGCGCAGCCTTTTCGCCGACCTCGCCCGGCAGGTAGGGGTCGACGATGCCGTTGCAACGTCGATCCGTTTAGCCATGCTGTACGACGGGGCAATGGTCGGAGCCCACGCTGAACCATCGATTGCTTGGGCCGCGGAGGCACGGCTGGCAGCTGCCCAGCTTCTGCAGTAGTGCCTCCGGGTGCTGCGGATCAAGCTGCACCGCGCGCCCCGCACCAGCGGGGCTCGGAACGCGTGTTTGAACCGCCCCGGAGTGTCCCGAGGCTGATGTGCCCCGTGTTGGCCGGAGTCGGGTTACTGGATTCTGGGTCAGGCTACTGACTCCGGCGGTGTTGGCCAGGGTCCAGCCGATCGGATCGGCGGAGAAGGTCCCGCCGGACAGCCAGTCGATACCGACCAGGGCGCCGGTGGAGGGCATCGTGTCCGAGACGATCATCGGCCACAGTCCAGGCGTCTGGTCATGGTCCTTCACCCAGGTCATCCGCTGGCAGTCGGCCACCGCTGCGGTGGCGGTGGCATGCATGGCCGTCTCGGCGACGTAATCCACGCAGGCCACGACGTAGTCGTCTCCTACGCGGCCCTTGATCAGGCCCATCGCCGGGACGAACCGCACCGACAGCTGGGGGGAGCCGGTGCTGGGTAGCTCTGCAGCGTTCAGCAGCTCGGTCATGGACTTGCTGACCGACCACGACGAGGGGGTCAGGCCGCCAGGTACCGCCCACGAACTGATGAGGGCGTGGCCACCGGTCAAGGACACCGACTCCATGGCGGCCTGATCGATCGCGGCCAGCTGGGCCACGGCACTCTCGGGCATGCGACCGAAACCGGTACTCACTCCCGCCGGGCCGATACCGGTAGCCGTCGGCACCTTCATCAGCTGTGGCTTTTCGCTCGTCATGTCCGAGGCAGGTGCGCATCCGGATCGCCGTTGTCCGGCATCGGCACGGCCGCCAGCTCATCGCGTGCAGCCTGGGTGTCTGCTCTGCGGTGCGGCGCAGCTGCGCCTGGGCCCGGGGCGCCGGCGGTGGCCGTCTGGGAACGGGTGTCGTCCATGCCGGTGCCGTCGATGGCCTGGATCACGGTCAGGGCCAGGCCCCAGACGATCATCACGACCAGCGCGAGGACCCAGACCAGCAGGGCGGCCAGCTGCAGGGGGAGTACGGGGTATCGGTGGGCCGCTGCGTGCGCGACCAGTGGGATCGGGGACGCCACAACATCGCAGGCACCCCTCGCCGGTCATGCCCAGCGCGATCCCGGGGACGGTCACATACAGGATCGCGCTGCCGATCACGACACCGATGACTTCAAGGCCCAGCCGAGCTCCTTGGGGTGGTTGGTGCCCCGGCCCCGGATCACCATGCCGACCCCTGCAGGAGCGGCTGAGGACGGATGGGCCCCTCACCACGTCACCGTCTCGCAGCGGCGTACGGCTCGTACTGGATACGGCGGCCCCAGCGTCGCCATCCAGGCAACGGGATGAGCGAGACCAGGCCGCCTCCGTATCCCGTTTCACGGACTATGCCCCCGCTGCTCAGCGCGAAGGCAACGGTCGATCTACTCGCGGCGAATGTCTCCACCACACGGCCTGCCACGACAGCCGCGACGAGGTCGCCCAGAAACTCAAGATCTGCAGCAGTCGGTTCCAGCTCCCATCGCCCGCCTTCGCGGCCTGCCTCAAACACGACCTCGTCCGTCCAGATCCAGGAGAATGCAAGACTACGAGGATTGGCCGGTATGGCGGAGACCATGTGTCCCCCAGCCGGACCGAACTGCTGATGGGTCATTGTGACCACGCTCCCCAGGTCCGACACAAGATCTTCAATGGACCGCAGATGCGCCTCCACCTGTGCGCTTTCCATCTCAGTCATGCAAGCCCGTCGACTCCCCACCCAAGAACGCTGCGAATCTACTTCTTCGCCGCAGTTGTTGCTCCATGACGGAACTCGACCACATCACTGTTTACGCCAGATCCTCAAACGATGCCTCGCCTGGGCGCCACACCATCAAGCTCCTGTCCTCGAACCCCGCCAGCATCGTGATCTCCGGACCAACGAGCTCGTCCAAGGTCGGATGCACAACCAGACGGCCGGATGGAAACGAGATGACGAGACCAACACCGGATTGCTCGACGGTTGCTGTCACTTCCTCGGGCACGAAGGAACGCAACGCATCCCCGTAGCCTGGATCAGGCTCGGCAAAGGTCTTTCCGGGCGCGCTCATTCAGGCGGGAGGAGGCTGGCGGCCGCTACGGCAGGGTCCTTTACAGCCAGAACGGCTAACCCTCCGGATAGGGCAGCGACGAGCTCTCGTAGACCGTGGGCAGATTCTGACTGTAGATGGCCGCGGTGTACCCGGAGGGGCCGGATCCGATGATCAGGACCTCGCGCACCGCGTCCTGGCTGTCGCCGGATGGTGTGGTGTCCGTGTCGGGGTCTGCGTCTGGGTCTGCTCGGGGCTGGCGCCCAGGGTGATGAAACCACCGGTGGGGATCATGTTCACGCCTGACCGGTCCCGGCGGCAGCACTGGGGGTGGCAGCGGGGGTGCTTGCCTGGGTGGGGACGCCGTCGGGCAGCAGGTCGGCCAGTAGGGCCTGGACCCGGTCGCGGATCTCGTCGCGGACCTGGCGCACGACCTCGATGCCCTGCCCGGCCGGGTCGGTCAGGGTCCAGTCCTCGTACCGCTTGCCCGGGTAGAAAGGGCACGCGTCGCCGCAGCCCATGGTGATCACGGCGTCGGAGGCCTGGACCGCCTCGGGGGTGAGAATCTTGGGCTGCTGTGCGGTGATGTCGATGCCGACCTCGGTCATGGCCTGCACCGCGACGGGGTTGATCTGCTCGGCGGGCATCGACCCGGCCGAGCGGACCTCGACGGCTCCGCCGGACAGCGCGGTCATGAAACCGGCGGCCATCTGGGAACGGCCGGCGTTGTGCACGCACACGAAGATGACGCTGGGCTTGGCGCTCATGAACGAGGACTCCTTGCTGATCAATGCTGAGGGGCTGACAGGTGCTGACGGGTTGCTGAGAGGTTCGGTGACATGCCGTCTAGGAGGCCGGAGTTCGGGCATGGTCGCGGCCGTGACGGCGGCCGGTCCTCACGACGGCTGTTGAGGACCGGCTCCATTCCTGCCGAGTGGCCTTAGCAGCCGGTGGATGCCGGGGAAGCGGCTTCGCCGGAGCGGCCGTGCAGGAAGCCGGTGGAGAAGCCCACCCCGGCGCCGATGGCGACCGGCTGCGGCGCGGGGGTGCCGCAGCAGGAACCGCCCTCGCTGGTGGAGGAATCGTCGATCTGCACCGTACCGTCCGTGGCCACGACCGGGGTGGAGGTGGAGCACACGCCGGTCTCGGGCAGGTCCAGGGCCACGTTCGCGGCGGCCTCGGTGTCCCCGGCCAGGTGCGCGGCGATCGAGCGGACCTGCTCGTAGCCGGTGGCCAGCAGGAATGTCGGGGCTCGCCCGTAGCTCTTCATCCCGGCGATGAAGAAACCGCTCTCGGGATGGGCCAGGACGTCGGCGCCGTGCGGGGGCACAGTGCCGCAGGAGTGGAACTGCGGGTCGATGAGCGGGGCCAACCGGGAGGGCGCCTCGACCCCGGGGTCGAGGTCCAGGCGCAGCTCACGCAGCATGCCCAGATCCGGGCGGAAACCCGTGGCCGCGGCGATGACATCCACCCTCTCGTGTCGCTCACCGGAGGGAGTCTGGAAGATGACAGTGACCTCGGCGCCGTGATCGCCGGCGTCCGTGCGCAGGGCACTGATGGTGGCGCCGGTGATCAGCTCGATGCGCCCGGCTTCGACGGCATCGCGCAGGCGTGAGCCCAGAGCGCCACGGGCGGGCAGACCGTCGAGGTCCCCACCACCGTAGGTGCGGGCCACCGAGGTGGCGCGCACGGCCCAGATGATCCGGGTGCCCGGCTCCTGCTCGGCCAGGCGCACCAGGTTCAGCAGGGTGTTGGTCGCGGAGTGCCCGGCGCCCACCACCAGGACTCGACGCCCGGCGAAACGCTCACGGTGGGAACCCAGGACATCGGGCAGCGGTCCGGCCATGACATCGGCGGCTTCGGCCTCACCGACCGCTACCAGACCCGAGACCCCCAGGGGATTGGACTGGCCCCAGGTGCCGGAGGCGTCGATGACCGCGCGGGCGTGCAGGTCGCTGATCGTGCCCTGGGTGGTCTGGACGCGTACGAGGAACGGGTGCAGTTCACGTCCGATGCTGTGGGTCTTGTCCAGGCCTACCCGGCTGACCGCGATCACGCGGGATCCGGTACGGATGCGCGGCGCCAGCGCAGGGGTGGCTGCCAGCGGTGCCACGTACTGCTCGACCAGGTCCGCGCCGGTGGGCAGGCCGGTCAGTTTCGGGTGGCTCCAACCGGTGGGCTCCAGCAGCCGGGCAGCGGCGGCATCGACGTTGTACCGCCAGGGCGAGAACAGGCGGATGTGCTTCCAAGCCCTGATGGCCGAGCCGGCCTCATCCCCGGCCTCGAGAATCAGCGGTTCCAGGCCCTGTTCGAGCAGGTGCGCCGCAGCGGCCAGGCCCACAGGTCCGGCACCGACGACGACGACGGGCAGACCGGCGAGGGCATCGGTACCGGCAGAGGTGCTGGAAGACGTGCTGGTGGGGGTGCTCATGGGAAGTGCCTCCTCGGTAGGTGGCTCAGCAGGTTCGTCCGTCGATGGGTCGGTGGTGCCAGCTCAGTGCCGGTGCTTCAGTGCGTAGCTGTCTTGGGGAGAAGATCGGCCAGTAGCCGGTGCACGTGGGCTTCGATCTCGCCGCGGATGGCGCGTACCGCGTCCAGGTTCTGGCCGAAGGGGTTGGCCACGTCCCAGTTCTCGTACCGTTTGCCCGGTTGGATGGGGCAGGCATCGCTGCAGCCCCTGGTGGTGACCATGTCGGCGGCCTGGACGACTTCATCGGTCAGCGGCTGGGGGAAGGGACCACGACCTGGCCGTCGGTGCCATCCGTGGTGTTGATCTGCTCGTTCGTCATCGGTTCCTGACCGTGGGGGTGGGGACGGTGGGATCACCGGGGAAGAAGCGCCGTCCGGCCCACAGGGCCACGTAGACCAGGGCGACCAGGACCGGCACCTCGATCAAGGGGCCCACCACTCCGGCCAGGGCCTGCCCGGAGGTGACGCCGAAGGTGCCGATGCACACCGCGATGGCCAGCTCGAAGTTGTTGCCGGTGGCGGTGAAGCTCAGGGTGGAGGTCTTGGCGTAGCTCAGGCCGATGGCCCGGCCCAGGGCGAAGGACCCGGCGAACATGATCAGGAAGTAGGCCAGCAGCGGCAGCGCGATCCGGGCCACGTCACCGGGCTGGGAGGTGATGGCATCGCCCTGCAGGGCGAAGAGCATCACGATCGTGAACAGCAGCCCGTACAGGGCCACTGGCCCGATCCGGGGAAGGAAGCGCTCCTCGTACCAGGCCCGGCCGCGGGCCCGTTCTCCCAGCGTGCGGGTCGCGAACCCGGCCACCAGCGGGATGCCCAGGAACACCAGGACCGAGATGACGATGGCGCCCACGGAGAAGTCCGCGCTGGTGGTCTCCAGGCCCAGCCAACCGGGCAGGACCTGCAGGTAGAACCAGCCCAGAGCAGCGAACGCGACGATCTGGAACAGCGAGTTGATCGCCACCAGCACCGCCGCGGCCTCCCGGTCCCCGCAGGAGAGGTCGTTCCAGATCAGGACCATCGCGATGCACCGGGCCAGGCCGACGATCACCAGGCCGGTGCGGTACTCGGGCTGATCGGGCAGCAGCAGCCAGGCCAGTGCGAACATCAGCGCCGGGCCGATCAGCCAGTTCAGCACCAGCGAGCTGATCATGAGCCGACGGTCGGCGGCGATGCGGGCGGTCTCGGAGTAGCGGACCTTGGCCAGGACCGGGTACATCATCAGGAGCAGCCCCACCGCGATCGGCAAGCTGACCGAGCCGACCTCCACGGCACTGAGGGCATCGTCCAGACCCGGGATCAACCGGCCCAGCAGCAGGCCCAGGGCCATGGCAGCGATGATCCACACCGGCAGGAACCGGTCCAGCACCGACAAGCGTGCCAGCACCGGGGCGTCCGGGGCGCCCTGCGGGTTCTCGGCGACCAGGTCGCTCATCAGGCACGTTCCTCTCATTGATGACTGTCTATGTCTACCCTGACAGTGGGCATTGACGGCTGTCAATATCGACGTCGATGAATGTCCATGGCATAGTGAGGTATGAGCATCACTCCTGCCATCACGCCGGTCAGGACTCTGCCGCTGGCCTCGCGGACACAGCCGGACCAGCCGCAGGTGGATGTGGAACCTGGTGCTGCGTGTTGTGCTCCGCTGGCCAGGCAGCCGCTGGACGCGCAGGAGGCCGCGAAGCTGGCGCGCACGCTCAAGGCCATTGCCGACCCGGCCCGGCTGCGGCTGCTGTCCCTGGTGGCCGCGCACGAAGGCGGCGAGGCGTGCGTATGCGACCTGATCGAGCCGCTAGGACTGAGCCAGCCCACCGTCTCGCACCACCTGAAGGTCCTGGTCGAGGCCGGGCTCTTGACTCGTGACAAGCGCGGGGTCTGGGCCTACTTCACGCTCGTTCCCGAAGCCCTCAATGCTCTGGCGGCTGTCCTGGTCGCTCCTGTCGGTATCTCCGCCGACTCCGTGGGCTGAGAACCGGCGCCAGAGCCGCAGGTTCGGGCAGGCCGCGTTCCCGATCGCTCAGCGGCGACGGCGTGGCGAGGGCATCGATGGTGCTCGGGCACCTGCATGGATGCGCGCAGCGGCCGCACCTGGGCAGAGGGGATCGGCGGTGACGAGCGAGCTCAGTCCTGGTCGTTGGTGACGGGGCGGGCACCGCGCGGGGAGTCAGCACGGTTGGTTGCCGCTACCCATGCGGTGCTGTGTTCCGTCAGCCGGGTTGCGGTCCAGGCCTCCAGGAGACGCAGCGCGTCCTCGGAAGGGCTACCGGATTCGGCGCTGAAGGTGTCGATGGCCAGGCCGCGTTCTGCGGGAAGCTCCAGGGCATCGAAGACCAGGTGCAGTTCGCCGACGACGGGGTGACGGAAGTGCTTGGAGCCGGTCTGGTGCAGATGGACGTTGTGCCGGGCCCAGAGCTCACGGAACGCGAGGCTGAGGGTTGACAGTTCGCCGATCAGGGCGGTCAGGTCGGCGTCCAGGGGATTGCGGCCGGCCTCGATGCGGAGCATCGAGGCACTGATCTCACCGGCGCCCTCCCACTCGGGGTAGAAGTCCCGGGCGCGCGGATCGAGGAAGATGAACCGCGCGATGTTCGCCGTCCGGTCGGTGTCGAAATGGGGCGCGTACAAGGCTCGGCCCATCTCGTTGGCCGAGACCAGATCCAGGCGGGCGTTGCGCACGACAGCAGGAACGTCCATCCCGTCCAGGACCCGCTGAATCGAAAGACGCACCACAGGCTGAGGACGCACATGCGGGCGACGCGAGCGGGTCGCCTCCACGGCGCGAGCGAGGTCGAACAGGTGCTCGCGCTCGGCATCGTCCAGCTGCAGGGCCCGGGCAATCGCCTCGATGACGCTCTCGGATGCACCCCCGAGCTTGCCTCGCTCCAGACGAGTGTAGTAATCCACGCTCACACCGGCGAGCATCGCGACTTCTTCCCGGCGCAGACCCGGCACCCGCCGCTCGCCACCGAACGTGGGCAGACCAGCTTGTTCCGGGGTGACCCGGGCACGTCTGGTGACCAGGAACTCGCGAATCTCGTGCTTGTCCACGCTCAGACGCTACGCCCGTTCCCCGGACCGTGGGAGGCCCTGACCTGCGGGGGTCCAAGAGGGCCTCCCACCCCACCCCGGAACCGCCGTAGCGTCGAAGAGCAGGACACCCCGGAGCCCGGCTGTCGAGTACGGCACCTGGTCAGCCCGCAGCCCTGCGCATCCAGAACATGCGGGATCAGCCCGCCAAGAAGGAGAAACCCACTCATGCGTGGTGCTGTCATCTACGCCCCCGGCGACGTCCGCGTCGAAGAGCGCGAGAACCCGAGGATCGCTCACCCGAGCGACGCCATCATTCGCCTGTCCGCCACCTGCGTGTGCGGATCGGACCTGTGGGACTTCCGCGGGATCAACCCGGTGCACCAGCCGACCCCGATGGGCCACGAGTACGTCGGCATCGTCGAGGAGGTCGGCGAGGACGTGAAGAACGTCAAGATCGGCGACTTCGTCGTCGGCTCGTTCTTCGCCTCGGACAACACCTGTGACATCTGCCGGGCCGGCTACCAGACCTCCTGCATCCACCGCGAGTTCGTCGGCGCCGGCGGCGCGCAGGCCGAACTGCTGCGTGTCCCACTGGCCGACGGCACCCTGGTCGCGACCCCCGCCATTCCCGACGCCGAGCTCATCCCCTCGTTCATGGCCGCCTCCGACGTCCTGGGCACCGGCTGGTTCGGTGCCGTAGCGGCCCAGGCGGGCCCGGGCAAGACCGTCGCCGTGGTCGGTGACGGCGCGGTCGGGCTGCTGGCGGTCCTGGCCGCCCAGCAGCTGGGTGCCGAACGCATCATCGCGATGAGCCGTCACGCCTCCCGCCAGAAGCTCGCCCTGGAGTTCGGTGCGACCGACATCGTCACCGAACGCGGCGACGAGGGCGTGGCCAAGATCAAGGAACTCACCGATGGGCTCGGCGCGCACTCGGTCATCGAGGCCGTCGGCACCCAGGAATCGATGATGCAGGCCATCCGCTCGACCCGCGCCGGCGGGCACGTCGGCTACGTCGGTGTCGCCCACGACGTGAGCCTGCCCGGCGAGGAGATGTTCTACTCCCACGTGCACCTGCACGGCGGCCCCGCCCCGGTGCGTCAGTTCCTGCCCGAACTGATCCAGCTGATCTGGGACCGCACGATCGAGCCCGGGAAGGTCTTCGACCTCGAGGTCGCTCTGGAAGACATCGCCGAGGGGTACCAGGCCATGGACGAGCGCCGCGCCATCAAGGCCCTCGTCCGTCTGTGAAACCCCACACGGCCCGGTCCTGAAAAAGCCAAGACAGATCCAGGTTTCGTCAAACAACCACCCGGGCAACGACCCGGGTGCGCAGCGGCGCGGTGGAACGGGCCGTGACAGCGCTCGCACCGGATGGGGGAGCCGAAGATCCGATCCACCCAGGATCGACGCGGCCTACCGGGAGAAGTACGGACGGTACGTGGACACCGGCTGGCCCAGGGCAATGTCCGCGATGGCCGTGGCCAAGCACGTCGTCAATTAGCCCTGACATCAGCCGAAACGGAGCCCGACATGGAACGTCGACCCACCACCTGGCTGGAACCTCTCACGCACGAGCAGTACCGCACCGCCAACCAGACGAAATAGCGCCGGGTCGCGGCACATTCTCGCAGAAGGGACGTCGTTCATGAAGACGCGCATCCTCGGCCAGGGCCTGGAGGTCTCGGCCATCGGGCTGGGCTGTATGGGCATGAGCCAGAGTTATGGCCGCAACCCCGGTGATGAGCAGGCCATGATCCAGGTGCTGCGCGACGCCGTGGAGCGAGGCGTCACCTTCTTCGACACCGCCGAGGTCTACGGCCCGTTCCTGAACGAAGAACTGGTCGGCAAGGCCCTGGCGCCCTTTCGTGACCAGGTCGTCATCGCCACCAAGTTCGGGTACGCATTCACCGACGACGGAAAGACGGTCGGCCCCTCCAGCCGGCCCGACCTGATCCAACGCGCGGTCGAGGGATCCCTGCGCCGCCTCGGCGTCGAGACCATCGAGCTCTACTACCAGCACCGCGTCGACCCTCAGGTACCGATCGAAGACGTCGCCGGTGCCGTCAAAGAGCTCATCCAGCAGGGCAAAGTACGCCACTTCGGGATGTCCGAAGCCGCCGCGAGCACGATCCGGCGGGCCCACGCGGTGCACCCGGTCACGGCGGTACAGAGCGAATACTCCCTGTGGCTGCGCACCCAGGAGAGCGAGGTGCTGCCCACCCTCGAAGAACTCGGCATCGGGTTCGTCCCGTTCAGCCCGCTCGGCAAGGGCTTCCTGACCGGGACGATCGACACCCGCACCAGCTTCGAGGCCGGCGACATCCGCGCCTCGATCCCGCGCTTCGAGCAGGACGCCCGCCAGTCGAATCAGGCGCTCGTCGCACTCCTGGCACAGGTGGCAGCCGGCAAGGGCAGCACCCCGGCGCAGATCGCCCTGGCTTGGCTGCTGGTCCGCAAACCCTGGATCGTGCCGATCCCCGGCACCCGCCGGATCGAGCGGCTGGAAGAGAACATCGGCTCGGCACAGATAGAACTGACCGACAACGATATCGCCGAGATCAACGCCGCAGCAGCAAACATCGAGATCCAGGGCGCCCGCTACCCCGAACACCTGGAACGCCAGACAGGACGGTGACCACCCGGGGCGCCAGCGGGCCGTCCAGGCTGCCGACAGTCAGCCGGAGGATCATGATAGTGCCCAGCCCGAGCGCGCTTCCGGTCCAGTGGTAGGCGAAAAGGTTGATCACCAACATGTTCAGCTAGTTGCCGAATGAGCTAGCCGCGTACGCACCGGCCAAGAACAGGAAGCGTTGGGCCTGGGCCGCGGCGTTCAGCGTCAGGACGTGCCTTTCGCAAGTGAGGAACTACGCGTGGTGGCCCACGACAGAGGGCGCGAGCAGGCCGCTGTCGACCCCTCGCGTCGCGTTGATCATGGCGGCCGGGCCGACGGCGACCCCGGCCAGGAGGACGATGGAAGCCAGGACGATCCAGCCCACCCAACCCAGATGCGTGGTCAGGAAGACGGTCAGGGCCGGTCCCACGATGCTGCCAGCTGCGACGCAGATGTTGAAGGCGCCAAGATATTCGGCCCGCGCCGACTCGGGGGCCAGCGCGAACGACATCCCCCACCGGCTGGCCGCTTGACGCAGTTCGCCGCCGGTCAGCACGAGAACGGCCACGGCCAGGGCAATTGTGCCTCCGAGTTGACCCAGTCCGGCGGTGACGGCGATGCCCACGCAGCCGGTTGCGACCAACCAGCTCGACTGCCGCGCGGCCCGGGCCGACCCCCGCACCTGCTCCGTTCCCCGAGCCGCGTACACCTGCAGGGTCACCGACAGCACGGTGTTCAGTGCGAACAACGCGCCGATGGCGGCCGGATCGATGGAGGTATGCCCGAGGACCCACAACGGCATGGCCACCGTCATGATTGACCCATGCAACCCGAGGAGCGTGGTGAGTGCCACCACGTAAAGGAACCGGAGGTCGCGCAGGGCGGTGAACCGGCGACTCCCCAGAGCCCGAGGGGCGTTCCGCGGAGGCGGAAGGACCCGGACCAGGAGGACGCAGGCCAGGTACGAGAAGGCGTTGGTCCCGACGAAGATGGCCAGGAGATGCCCCGAACGCAGGCCGACCGCGGCCGCGGCGAGGGATGACCCGCCGAAGAACCCGGCGTTGAATACGGATCGGAGGGCGGCCTTGTTGCGCACTACGCTGTCACCGGTGGAGGTGGCCTCTGCGATCACGGCGTTGAAGGCGCTGGCCTTGCCGAAGTCCAGGAACGAGATCGCCGCCACCAGGAGCGTGAACTGCCAGAACGCGTCGACCAGGAAGAAGAGCAGATAACTGATGCACTGCAAGGCGGTCAGCACCAGCAGCACGTGCTTGTGGCCCAGTCGGTCGGCCACCTGGCCCATCACCGACGTGGCGATCAGCCCGGCAAAACCGGCCAGGGACAGCCCGGTTGCGACCTGACCGGCGGAGAAACCGAAGATCTTCACGTAGAGCACCGAACTCCCGGCCAGGAAGACGCCGCTGCCGACCGCGTCGATGAGCTGGATGGCGGCCAGGCGCCGCATGCGTGGATCCACGAGCACGTCACGCACCCAGCTCACGGGCCCACCGCCGCGGCCAAGAGCGCGACTTCCCGCCCTGGACGACCGTTATGCTGCCTTACATGGGTGAAGAAAGAACAGACATCCGGTTGGTCGAGCCCTCGGACGCCGAGGCCCTGAGCACCCATCTGGCCCGGGACCGAGCTGCGTTCGCCCGCTGGGAACCGGCCCAGCCGGACGGGTATTACACCGCCGTCGGCCAGTCCGCGCGGATCGGGCGGCTGCTCGACCAGCACCGGGAGGGCCTCACCTGGCCCGGGGTCGTGCTGGCCGATGGGGTCGTGATCGGCCAGGCCACGGTGGGTTCGATCATCGCCGGCCCGTTCCGTAAGGGATCGGTGGGCTACTGGATCGGAACCCCACACCAGAACCGGGGTCACGCCCGGCGGGCCGCTGCCTTGCTGCTGGAACGGATGGCCGAGGAACTCGGTTTGCACCGGGCCGAGGCGAGCACACAACTCGAGAATCTCCCCTCACAACGGGTCCTGAAGGCCGTCGGATTCTCCCCTTACGGGATTGCCCACGAACACATCTTTGTCGACGGTGCCTGGCGAGACGGTCTGCTCTGGGAACTCACCCTGGGCAACTGAACCGGAGGCCGGTCAGCCGCCGGCGACCGCGCTGATCAGCGTGATGCGTTGCCCCGCAACGATGGTCGTGTCCAAGCCCTGAAGGAAGCGGACGTCGTCGGCGTCGATGTAGATGTTGACGAACCGGTTGACATCGCGTTCGGGTGTCAGCAGGAGATGGCTCAGATCCGGGTGCTGGTCGACGAGGGCGTCCACGGCCTCGCCGACCGTCCCGGCTCGTACCAGCACGGTGCTGCGCCCCCCGGCCGCGGATTGCATCACGCGGGGCAGGCTGATCGGGACGTCGGTGCCGGTGCTGGTGGTGTCCATGGAGGTCTCCAGTCGTCGCGAGATCAGTACACGGGCAGGGAGGGATCGACCTTCGCCGCCCAGGCCAGCACTCCACCGTCCAGATTGAGAACCCTTGCGAAGTCACGCTTGAGGGACCGGGCCACCTTCTCCGACCGGCCCCCGCTCTTGCAGTAGACGATAATCTCCCGGTCGGCCGGAAAACTGGCGGACTGGGCGGGGACCTGTCCCTGAGGGACCAGGCGGGCCCCGTCGATGTGGACGATGTCCCACTCGAACTGCTCACGGACGTCCAAAAGCAGGAAGTCATCCTCGTCCCGGTGCCGCCGTTCAAGCCGCTGGGCCAGCGTCTCAGGGGAGATCATCTCGACCGGCGTGGCCACCGGGGCGGCGCACACGTAGCTGAGGTCGGTCAGGTCGGTGATGGTAGCCGCGGAGCCGCACAGGGGACACTGCGGGTCCTTGTGCACCTTCAGTACCTGTGTTTCGGCCTCGGACCCGTCGTAAAGCCAGAGCCTACCCACGAGGGGACGCCCGTGGCCTAGGACGAGTTTGATCGCCTCGGTGGCCTGCACTGCCGCGACCGAGGCGCACAGCGCCCCGAAGACCCCGCCCTCCGCGCAACTGGGAGCCAGTTCCGGCGGCGGCGCCTGGGGATAGAGACAGCGGTAACAGGGCCCGGCCTTCTGGTTGAAGACGCTGGCCTGGCCGGTGAACTGGAAGACTGACCCCCACACGCACGGGATGCCGAGGAAGTGGCAAGCGTCGTTGACCAGGTACCGGGTGGGGAAGTTGTCCGAACCGTCGATCACCACGTCGTAGTCACGCAGGATGTCGAGGCAGTTGGCGGCGGTCAGCCGTGCGGCGATGCGGCGCACCTCGACCAGGGGGTTGATGTCTTTCATCCGCCTGCTTGCCGACTCCACCTTGAGCGTGCCCATTGTCGACTCTCCGTGGATGACCTGGCGCTGGAGGTTGGAGCGCTCGACGACGTCGTCGTCCACGATCCCCATCACCCCGACGCCGGCCGCGGCCAGGTACATGAGAGTGGGGGAGCCGAGGCCACCGGCCCCGACAACGAGGATGCGGGCGGCCTTGAGCCGGCTCTGTCCATCGACCCCGACGGAGTCGATGGAGATGTGCCGGGAGTACCGATGGAGTTCGTCGGCGGACAGGGTGCTGGTCATGGCGTCTTCCTTACTCGTTGAGGAAGGCGACGACGTTGCGGCGCAACCCCGCCGCGTCGAGGCCGTGGGCGATGTCGTGCTGACGGGTGCTGCCGTAGTGCCGCAGTTCTTCACGAGCCACGCCCAGGCTGAGCATCCGGTGTCGCAGACCGCGCAGGGCCGTCGTCACCTCGGACGCCGATGTGCCGGCCAGGTACGGTTCGACCAGCACGATCGCCGGATCCTCGAGCTCGGCGGCGCAGGCCCGGAGGGCCTTGCCGGCGAACGGGCGGATCCGGTTGGCGTAGAGCACGGTGACGTCCAGGCCCTCAGTCGCTGCGAGCACGTTGTCGGCCAGCGGCCCGACCGCCAGCACCACGCCCCGCCGGCCCGTGCGCAACGGGGTGAAGCCGTCCCCGGCACCCGCGTAGGCCCGCTTGTTCTCGCGGTTCGACAGCCGGAGGTAGACCAGGTTGTCGGTGGTGACCGCCTTCCTGAGCTGGGCCTCGGCCTCATCGGTATGACCGGGTACGTCGATGGTCCAGTCGGGCAGCGTGGACAGCAGGGCGACGTCGCCGGGGGACTGGTGGCTGCGGCCGCCGTTGGCGATGTCGTACGAGCCGCCCGCACTGACCAGGACCGCCCCGGCCCCCTGATGGTTGAGGTCCAGCTTGATCTGCTCGAAGGGTCGTTCCACCAGGAAAGGCGCGAAGCTGTGGGCGATCGGGCGTACCCCGGCCAGGGCCAGGCCGCCGGCCACGCTGATCAGCAGCTGCTCGCGGATCCCGACGTTGATCACGCGGTCGGGGTGTCGAGCCCGGACCTCGTCGAAGGCCTTGGCGGTGAGATCGGCGGTGAGGACGGCCAGGTGCGGGTTGGCGTCGATCAGCTCGGCGGTGACCTCGGTGAAGCGCTGTCGCATGACTCCGGGCACGGGCTGCTCCTGCGGATCAGTGCGTTCAGTGGGTGGGCAGGTGCTGCTCGACCTGGGCCACCACTACCCGGGGCTGCCCCGGACGGTCGGCAGCGAAGGCGGCCTCGAGGGCGGCCGGGTCGCGACCGTCGGTCCGGACGGCGGTCCAGCCCTCCAGCGTGAAGCGGGCCTCGATCCCGCCCGGCCAGCCATGACTGGCCGAGGCATTGTCGATCACCACGACGTTCAACCGCTCGAGCCCGGCCCGCCCGGCGAAGGCGATCGCCTCGTGGTTGGAGCCCTCGTCGAGTTCGGCGTCGCCGATCAGGACCCAGACCGAGGCCTCGGTCAGGCCCCGGATGCGCAGGCCCAGCGCTGTGCCGACGGCGAGCGGGAGCCCGTGCCCGAGGGAACCGCTGGAGATCTCCACACCGGGCACCAGATGGCGGTCCGGGTGCAGGCCGAGCCGGGAGCGGAAGCGACCGAAGCCGTCCAGTTCCTCGAGCGGGAAGAAGCCCTTAGCCGCGAGCACGGCGTAGTAGGCCATCGGGCCGTGCCCCTTGGACAGAAAGAAACGGTCCCGGTCCTCGGCCCAGGCAGGGTCCACCCGTAGCACCCGGTCATAGAGAACCCACAGTGTTTCCAGGGTAGAGCTGGCCGCGCCGGTGTGCTTTTCATCGCCTGTCATCCGGGCCATGAGGGCTTTGACGGCTGCAAGCCCGGTCATCGGGTCGGTCACGATGGTCATGGCCGGCTCCCGAAGTCGTCGCCAAGGGCCGCCGTTACCCGGGCGGGAGGGGCAGTCGCAGCGTCGGCCCGGGCGTGCGCGATCAGGGCATCCACGTCGGTCTCGGCGAGGGCCTTGGACAGCTTCGTAACCAGAGCCGCCACCTGGTGCCGAAGTTCGTCTGGGTCGGAGCCGACCAGGGGCGGCAAAATCTCTGCGGTCACTGTTCTTCCGGCCGTCTCCATCAGGTCATTGAGGACGTCGGTGATTTCCCAGGGACGGGCGGCGAGGGTCAGGTGTACGCTGGCCCGGTTGGGGGCAGCCTGGCCGTCGTGCCGCCATCCGCGGGGAATCCAGAGCACGTCGCGGGGTCCGAGGGCAACCGTTGTGGCTTCGTCCTGCTCGGAACGCCTGAGACGCCAAATTTTTTGGCCGGCGATCTGGACGAGGAAGGCACCGTAAGGGTCCGAGTGGTCACCAAAACCCTTGGCGCCCGGTGGTGTTAAAAATGCATTAATAAACATGCGGGCGCCAAGTGCGTTCGCAAGGTCTCGCATCAGCTGCGCGGCCGGAGGATGGAACAGCTGGAGGCCCTGCAGAATGAAGGTCGAACCGGCGGACATTTCCCGGAGAACGCCTGCAGCGTCAATCAATTGGTTTTGTGCCGAGCCGGCGTTCTTCTTAGGTGCCACGGTGTACCGAGAGACCGGGACCAGTGCGCCTTGGCGGGCCATCCGGAAGGACGGCACCCGCAGGCCTCGTGAACCGATCAGTTCATCGAGGTCGGCGGGTGAGAGAACCCGCAGAACAGCAGGTGAAGCGGTGCCGGTGATCGGTGTGGTGGGCCACCCGCGGGCGAAGACGTCCGCGGGAAAGCCGAGGTCGCGCAAACCCAAGACTCCCCCTGAGGGTTTGTTCCATTGGATCGCCCCACAGTAGGCACGAATCCTGCTCAATTCCAAGTACTTTCTGATTAGTGCAGGTCAAGTGCCATTCTTGCGAAGATGATTGAGGGATCAGTGAAAACTCGGTCTTGCGTGACTCGGGTCCCCGTGCGAGCGTGTTTCTGCCCATCTGTAACTCACTGGAGGACAAGATGAACGAGTCCATTCTCGACCCGTCCGAGGCCGAACTCCGGGCGGCCGCAATCGACGACGTGAGCGACTTCGACGGCGATGCGCCGATGGTGATCGAGAACATCGACTTCGCCTGAGTCGTGTGATCGGATGACACCGCCGGTGGCAGGCAAGCGCTGGCCTGCCACCGGCTCAGTTCTCTCTTTCTGCTTCCCCCTCCGGACCGGGAGCCGTGATGACCTCGAACGTGCTGTCCCCACTCGTCGAAGCCGGCGGTGTGCTCAATTCTGCCTACCATGGCGCGGAAACAGTGCTGTTGGAAGGCGCGGTCGACATCGGGGGCCTGCCCGGTGTCGGCGACATCCTCGCCTGGATCGAGGGTAGCCTGCTGCGCCGCCCCTACTTCGCGGTGCTGCACGAAGGCGTCCGACCACCCGACAGCGAGGTCCTGGCCACCCGGACCATTGACGGGACGAAGGTCAACGGTTTCGTCGACCCGGCCGGGGTGCGCCGGCAACTTGACGCGGGAGCCACCCTCAAGCTGAACCAGATCGAGGACTGGCACCCGCTCATCCGGACGATGAATGACCAGCTCAACGCGATTTTCCCAGCCGAGTCGAAGGCCTACCTGTTCTATACGCCTGCCGGTAGGCGCGGCATGCTGCCGCACCGGGACGGCTCGCGCGTCATTGCCGTCCAGCTCGCCGGAGTCAAGGAGTGGCACCTCTACGCGGAGCCCGAGCAGGCCGGGGCCCGGGCGGGCCTGGACGTGGACACCTCGAACGAGCACATCGTCCTGCTCCGGCCGGGCGACGTGCTCTATCTGCCGCACGGTTACGGTCACGCGGCAACCGCGGTGGACGGCACGTCCCTGCACCTCACTTTCACCCTGGCCGAACCGACGCCGGCCGCCCTGGCCCGCGCCTACATCGCTCAGTGGGTGGCCTCCGGCGGACCGGAGCGCACTCTGGGAGAACAGGATCCGCAGGCGTCCCTGGCCGCGGTCAAGGCGTTGCTGGACGATCTGGGCGACTCCGGCCGGACCGATGGGGACATGCTGCTGCAGCAGGCCCTGCAGACCGTTCGCACCAAGGATGCATCGTGAAGGGGAGTTCCGTGAAAGACGTGACCGATACGTTGGATTCATGGTTCGCCGAACTTGCCGAAGCGGAGAGCCGCGCCGTTGCGGCGCCGCCCGGGCTGACCCTGCCCCGGGCCGGTGACCTTCGCGCAACGATCGAATGCGGCCTGCTGGCCTGGCCTTACCTGCAGGTGCTGGGGCCGGACGGCGCAGCGGTCGCGCACGAGAATGTGTTCACCACCCGCACGGTGCAGAACCACGCGGTGCCCGGCTATGTGCACCGCAGCCGGGTACTGGCTCTTCTAGCCGGCGGTGCCACTCTGCGATTTCCCTCGGTGGGAGACTGGCGGCCGGAGATCCGGCCGGTGGTGCAGGCCGCGCAGCGGGCGCTGGTGTCGGGGGTCGAGGCCACGGCCTGGCTCACGGCCGGGGGAGCAGACCCGGTGCTTCCGGAGCACAGCGGGGAGATAGTCGTGGTGGTCTGCTCGGGAACGCTGCGCTGGAAGATGCCATCGGTCGGCCGCGTCGTCGAACTCGGTCCCGGCCAGGCCCTGAAGGTGGTCGCCGGCCCGGGCTCGGGTCAGGTGGCCGGCCCGGACGACTGCCTGTTCATCACCCTCGCCCGGCGGGTTCCAAGTGCTCGCGAACTAGTCGCCGCCGTCCAGGAAGCCGGGCTCGCTCACCTCGCCGGACTCCCGCAGACGGCCACCCACCACCTGATGCCGGCGGCAGCGAAGGCCGAGTGGGTTCGCACCGAACTGAACCGCTTCTACGCCGACCTCGACGCCGCCGAACTGCTGCATTCGCTGGTGCGGGTGCCGTGACGGCGAACACCGCGCGATCACTCGGCAGCGGGCTGGCTCTGCGCAGCCGGAGCCTTGACGAGGTCGAGGTCCTGGCCGACGCGCTGCTCGAGCGCACCGGCATCACCCGCGTCAGCGACGTCACCGGCCTGGACGTGCTCGGCATCCCGGTGTTTCAGTCGGTGCGGCCGCGCGCGGCGGCCGGGCTCAACACCGTGACCAGCGGTAAAGGGATCACGGCGCAGGGCGCCCGGGTCGGCGCCAAGATGGAGGCCATCGAGCGCTTCTACTGCGAGCCGGCAGGGCGAGCCCCCACCCCGGTTCCGCTGGCCGATCAGCGTGAGCGCATGCTGACGCTCGACCCGCGCCGGTTGATCCCGCGCCGCACCCACACCTGGACCCCGCCGACGCCACTGGCCTGGTGGCCGATGCGCTGCCTGCGCAGCAGCGCCGAGATCGCGGTGCCAGCCCTGGCCGTCTTCACCCCGTTCCCCGGTGAGGCCTCCCTGATGCAGTCCAACACCATCGGGCTCGCGGTCGGCAACGACCTGGTCGACGCCACCGTTCAGGGCCTGTACGAGGTGATCGAACACGACTGCACGGCGTTTGGCGAGAAGCTGCGGCTCGGCTACCGCGTCCCGCCCGAGACGGTGCCGGACACGGCCCGCGAGCTGATCGATCGCTTCGAGCGGGCCTCGATCCGGGTGACGGTGCACGCCTACACCGGAGGCCTGCCGGTGCCCGCCTTCTTCGTCACCACGGAAGACACCTACGCCCGCGACGGCATGTTGTTCAACGGCGGCGCGGGCTGTCACCTGAATCCCGAGATCGCCCTGCTGCGGGCGCTGACCGAGGCCGCCCAGTCCCGGCTGGCCGTGATCGCCGGGGCTCGCGAAGATCTGGACGAGCAGGCCTACCGGCGGCACTCCTCCTACGACGAGCTGCGGGGCTACCTGCACGCGTGGAGCGCCGGACGTCCGGAACGGCCGTTCGGGGCGATTCCTGACCGCAGCACCGGGGACAACGAGCAGGACCTGGCCCTTCTCCTCGACATTCTCGGGCAGAACAGCCTCGATCTGGTGTTGCGCACCGAACTGGCACCGCCGGGGCTGCCCTTCACCGTGGTCAAGATCGTGGTCCCCGGCAGCGAGTTCGCGCATGTCGACAAGCTCCGGATCGGAGCCCGGCTGGTGGCAGCCCGGGACTTCGGTGGCAGCGATTGGATCAACGCATGAGCCCGGTCCTGACGGTTTACGCGGGAAGCTCGCTGATCAGAGAGGACTTCGATCGCCTGGCCGCCCGGGCCGCTGCATCCGGGGTCGAGCTGCGGTTCCGGCCTCCCATCGTCCGCGGCGACCTGCTGCGCACGCCACCGGCCGCCGACTGGCAGGAGCGCGTGCTCATCCTGGACGGCCACTTCGGGCAGGACATGGCGGTGTCTGTGGCCGAGGTGCGCGCCTACCTGGACCGGGGCGCCTACCTGGCCGGAGCCTCCTCGATGGGAGCGTTACGGGCGGCCGAGTGCTACCCGCTGGGCATGGTGAGTCATGGCTGGGTGGCCCAGCAGTACCGCTCTGGGCGGATCGACGCTGACTCCGACGTGGCTCTGCTGATGGCGCCGAGCACGTCCGAGGCGCTGACCATCCCGCTGGTGAACGTGCGCTGGCTGCTGCTGCAGCTGTCGGGGGAAGGGCTGGAGACCGCGCTGGAGATCGCGGCGGGCCTGCACTACCGCAATCGTTTGCCACAGATCCTGGCGGCGCGTCTCGAGGAAGGTCTGCCGCCGAAAACCGCCAGCATGCTGACCGGGTACCTTGAGCCGCAGGCCATCCCGGGCTGGGACCGCAAACGGCTGGACGGCGTGGAGGCCGTCGAGTCCGAGATCCGCGCCCTCTCCGCAGGACTGGCCGGGGCGTCCTGAATGGCCGGGCTGCGCTTCGGGCTCAATCTGACCCGGCTGGAGGAACGGGCGTCATGGATCGCCAAGTGCCGCCGGGTGGAAGATCTCGGCTATGACGTGATCACGGTTCCCGATCACCTGGGTATGCCTTCGCCGTTCCCCGCCTGCCTGTTGACGGCCGAGGTGACCCAGCGCGTTCGGGTCGGCACCTTCGTCAGCAACACTGCCTTCTACCCGCCGCCCCTCTTCGCCCGGGACGTGATCTCGACCCAGGCCTTCTCCGGCGGGCGGCTCGAGACCGGGCTGGGAGCAGGCTGGAGGAAGAAGGACTTCGACGAGGCCGGAGTGCCCTTCGAGGCGGCTGGCCGGCGAGTCGACCGCCTCGAAGCGACACTGCAGGAACTGGAGCGGGCGCGCCGGACGGGCTCGCTCGATCCGGTGGGGCCGGTCATGGTCGGCGGCAGCGGCGACCGGGTGCTGCGTCTGGCCGCCCGGCACGCGGGGATCGTCTCGTTCGCCGGCACCCGGTTCGATCCGGCCGGCCGGGGAATGATCTACCAGACGGCGGAACAGTTCGACGAACGTGTGTCTCTGGTCGATCGGTCCGTGGCCGAGGCAGGGCGAGAACGCCCTGAGTACAACGTGATCGTGCTCCGTACCCAGGTGGTCGGTGACCGGCCGACAGCGCTGGAGAAGTACGCCTCCTCCTTGGGAGGTGCCTTCACCCCTCAGCAGATCGGCGACTTACCGGCCGTTCTGATCGGCAGCCCCGAACACATCGCCGAGCAATTACTCGCCCGGCGAGAACGGTTCGGCCTCACATACTTCACCGTTCAGGAAGCTGCCCTGGATTCCTTCGCCAAGGTCATCGCCCGGCTACGCTGATCGCGTCTCTTCCGGTGAATCCGCTGATGTGGAGGCCCACAGTGGTGTCAGGCGGGCCGGGCTGCTCATCGGCATCGCCCCGATCGACGACCACCCACATGATCACGTCGGTGACGCGCTCGCCATGATTCAGGGCGGGTGCTGGCCGACGTGACCATCAATTGCTCGTCGTCACGACTGGTCTCCGAAATTCCAGGTCCCGGTAGCCCGCTTCGTAGGCGGCATCGGTCGACGGCCAGGGAGCAGCAGGAGGGACGGCCGGCTCAGCACCGGCGGCGACGAGCCAGCGAGTGCCGTTCCAGACCATGCGCTGGCAATCGGCGATCGTGATCTGGGTGTTCTGGTTGCCGCGGACGATGTCGACGGTCATGTCGAGGCAGGGCACGGCCCAGTCGTTTCCCACGGCTTGATCAGCGGTGCTTTTCAGCAGCCCCATGGACGGTGCAGCCGACATCGCGACGTTCGCGGATCCGGTGGCGGGAGCACCGAAGTCGGCCAGGAGTTCGGTCATGGCCGCTGTCCATGCCCAGGAGGATGCTGTCGGCCCGCCCGGTGCGCTCCACTGCTCGATGACCGCTCGGATGCCGGTGGTCGAGGCCGAGCGGATGACCGTGACCTCGATGCTGGCTAGCTGTGCGAGTGCGCCTTCCTGGGTCGGGGGATACCCGGACCGCACGCCGGCGATGCTGGAGCCGTCGTCGGCAGGTAGTAGGAGCGGCGCCGGTGTGGACGTGGCTTCTTCGGGCCGGCCGTAGGGGCGGCCGCTGCCGGTGTCGGGGAGTGGACTTGCAGCGACGCGGTCCCGGGCCGCCGCAACGGGTGGGGAAACCTCTCGAATCCGTTGCGCTGCTGTAACTTCCCGTTGCTCTGGCGCGGCCGGCGATGACGAATGGACCGTGACAGCGGCGAGCCCGTTGATCCAACTGTCTGTGCCGAACACGGAACTCCAGACGAGCCACGTTGCTATCGCGGTGATGACGACGGCACCGGCGATGCGGTGTCGACGCGAGGTCCTCTTCGTCGTCGGCCGCTTCGAGCGATAGCCGTCGGATGGGCCATCTGCGCGGTGAAGCATCAGCTGTCTCCCTCGAGAATGAGTGCCTGTCCACTCATTCAGTCGAAGGGACCGTCCATGCTTCGTTCCACACAGCGTTCTGACGACATACCCGCGGGGAGCTCACCGGGTCAGGGACGGTCCGGTTCCGGGTCGCCAGACGGGCGAGGGGCGGGGCAACGGGGCGAGGCACCGGACTCCTGCGCCGGTGCCGCAATCAACGCTCGATCGCTGTCGGTCGGGTCAAGCCCATGGAGGTGGCGTACGGGCCGATGCCCATGCTCACGACCCCCTTGATAGCCTGGAATGAGCTCAGACTGGAGATTCGGCAGCGGAATGTCGACGGTGGGATCAGGCTTCTGGAACCCGAGATCCGGGCTGTTTCAGAACCAGATGGATGAGTTCCTCGGAGGTGGACAGTGACCGAGCCATTGCGTGTCCCCGTTGAGGTGCTTCGCCGCGCGAGCCAGATCCTCCTTGATCATCTTGAGGGCATCGAAGGGGAGGTTGTCCTCCTCGATCCGGACTTCTTCTGGGCCATCTCTCCCGAGCAGGTCTACGACGTGTTCAACGAGCCATCGGAGTTCACCGTGGGGCAGCTCACTGAGTGTTTGAAGCATCTTGAAGAGATTGTTGAAGATCCCTCGCGGTCCCTGTCTTACGGCTTGGTCTGGTTGGCGGACGTGATCCGGGCGGCCGGTGCGGCGTCGGTGCGATAAGCGAGCCGGCTGCGCGAGGATCCTGGCGGATTGAGCCAGCCGACGTCCAGAGACGCCGGTGTCCAGCTGATCATCACAGATGGGGGCGGTAGCTCACCGGGCTACGCGAGGACATCGAACGGGTCCTGCCGCTGGTCGCCGTACAGATGCCCGAGTGTCCGGTTCAGGGCGCCGCCGAATGAGTCATCCTTCCCTCGAAACTGCTCGAGCAGGTGGTTGATGTAGTCGGTCCCGATGTCCTGGCCTGCCGCCAGCACCCCGGACTCGCGGTCCCCGGCCACCAGGTAGGCCAGGAGCGGGGCAACCGGTGAGGCGCCGGACTCTCGCGTGGGCACCGGAATCCCCGTCGCCGCCGCGATCAACGCCCGATCGCTGGCGGTCAGGTGGGACAGGCGCGCCCAACTGGCTTCGCTGGTCTCGTCCCGTACGCCAGCGCTGTTGGGCACCTGCGATGCGCCGGACGCGGCCACGGCGGGGGTCATGGGCAGGTACGAGGAGAAGAAGGCCCCCGAGACTCCGCTGATACTCATGCCGGCTTTATCGGAAGGCTGCCACGGAGATTCAGTCCGCGGCCGGCTCGCTCCGCAGGTGCTCCCTGCGGACAGAGCCATCCCGCGGCCCTGGACCCGCAGCGTCCTCTCGGCGAGACGACCAGGAGGCCAGCGTCCCCAGAGGTCCCGGAGTGGAATGAACCGCGGACGTGCGCGTGGAACAAATCGTGGACGGGCGCGGCCGTGGGATGGGCGCACGAACGGGACGCAGAGTGCAAGGAGCCCCGATGCGAGATCACCATCCTCACCCCCACGACAACGGAGGGCCTGGCCGCGACCACCACGTCACCGGCAGTCGTGACCGGAGCCGACCGAGGCTGATCGGCGAGGTGCACGGCCCGCTCGAGCTGCCGTTGCGCCGGTTGTCCGGCATCCGGGTGATACCCCGTGCAGCGTCGGCCGCCGGGGGACGGGAATGAGCTGCGCGCCGCGGCGTTTTCGAGCAGGGGTCCTGGCAGTTGCCGCTGCGGTCGCTCTGGTGTTCCTCCTCCTGGGGCCACCAGTCGTCCTCTGCCTCGTAGCCGCAGCACCGTGGGAGACAGCCCAACGATGCCTTCAGGCTGCCTACACCGCGGAGGTCAGGTCAGCGCTGCTTCACCTGACGGTCCTGGCGGGATGGGGCTGCTGGCTCCGCCTTCTCGGACGGACCGTGCAAGCGGTCAGTGCTGTGCGCCGGGCCCGACGACAGCAGCTCAGCCTCACCCCATCGCTCGCGCAGACTGTCCACCAGAGGACGATGGTGCCCAGTCGCGTGGGTGGCCTGATCGGAGGTCTCCTGCTGGCCTGCCTGGCCGTACCCGCGTCCGCATCGACCCACCTCCCGTCGACGCACGCCACGGCCACCGACACCAGGAGCATCGCCGACCACGCAGACGCAAACGTGCCGGCGGAGCCGGGACGCGTAGCGGCCGCCGGCACCTCGACCCCGCCGCTCTCCCCGGTGCAAGGGAAGAGCGCAGTACGGGTTCAGCCCTCCGGGCCGACCTCCACCCTGTGGGGACTGGCCGAGGAGTACCTCGGCGACGGCACCCGGTGGCGGGACATCTGGGCCCTCAACGCCGGACGTCAGCAGGCAGACGGCACCCTCATGCACTCCCCGGGCATGCTGATCCCCGGCTGGACAGTCCTGGTCCCCACCAGTGCGCACGTGCCCGCGGCCGACGCCCCCGATGCCTCCGCTAGCCAGAACGACGATGGCGGGCTGCAGTACACCGTCGCCGCCGGCGACCGGCTCGGTGACATCTCCGCCAGATCGACGTCGACACCCGCGCCTTCGAACAAGCCCTCACCACCATCCAGAACGCCAGCACCCCCAGCGCTCGCGAAAGCGCTCTGCGGCAGGCACTCGCCCTGCACACCGGTCGCCTCGCCGATCGATCCAGCCTCGACTATCCCTGGCTGCAAGCTCATCGCCGTCGCCTGCTGCGAGCCGGTGCGAAGGTTCGCATCGCTCTGGCCGAGATCATCCACGACGAGCACCCCGAGGAGGCTGCCGCTCTTCTGCACGAGGCAGCCCAGCTCGACACCACGGACCGCGCGATCCACGAACGCGTCAACAGCATCCGCGCCCAGATCACCGCCTCACCCGCCCGCACGCGTCCAGCATGAGGATCTCCATGCCCACAACTGAGCAGCAGCAACCACTGACCGCCGTCATCGCCTGGATGCGCGCCGATCCGGACCGCACCGGCGCCGCCGTCGTCCTGGCCGGTCTGGGGCTCATCAACCTGGCCGGATCGGCCACGCACGTCCTGCAGGTGGGCGCCTACCCGGACGTGGGGGTGCGCGGCTGGATGGTCTGGACCGTCGCCGGAAGCCTGGAAGTGCTGGCCGCCTATGCCGCCTGGGAGATGCGCCGGCGCAGCGACTGGCGCCGGATCATCCCGGCCCTGGTCCTGCTCCTGGCCGTGGCCTTCATCATCCTGGCCAACCTGGCCGCAGCCGACCCCCACAGCTGGGCCGCTCAACTGCCGTGGGCCGAAGCTTTCGCCGTCGCACCACCGATCTCCTTCCTGTCCGTCGCCGCGATCGCCGAGACCCGCGGCTGGCAGCGCGCCGGTCGCCGCCCCCGCACAGCCACCGCCCGCCAACGACCGGAAGAGCCAAAGGCCACCACCAGGCAGCGTCGCCAGGCCACCCGCGGTGCTCCCACGGACGCTCGTCCATCACCGCCGGCCCGAGGCCGGCCCCGCCGCAGCGCCGACGACCACGGGCCGCAGTCGCTGACGGTCGAACCCAGCGACAAGGACAGGACCCACACCATCTTGCGGTGGCTGTCCCAGGGCCACGACGAGAAGACGATCCGTTCCCGGGGACCGGCGATCCTCGGGGTGAGCGAATCAACGATCAAACGGGAACTGCGAGGCGTCTCAGCCCGCGACACCGACCATCGCGACCGGCCCTCTGACCGGCGACCGGAGCCGATCAACGCCTCCGCCGCCTGAAAGGGCGCGGGCGACCTGTCAGCGATCGGCGACTGAGTCATCCATCTCTCACGAAGGACGAAAAGGCGCTTCCATGGTCTGGTTCACCATCGACGACGGCTTTCCCGAACATCCCAAAACCGTCGGCATCCAGCGCAGCTACCGCCTGAATGCCATCGGTCTGTGGACGGTGTCGGGCATCTGGGCCTCCCAGCAGCTGACCGACGGACGCCTACGCACCAGCCTGGTCACCGAGAAGGGCGGCCGCACCCTCCACATCCGGGCGCTGGTGACGGCGGGCCTGTGGCACGACAGCGACTCCCAGTGCCGTCATGGCGCCAGCCACTGCCCCGGCATCCCGGACAAGGGCGGCCTGACCTTCCATGACTGGTTCGACTGGCAACGCAGCCGCCGCCAGATCCTGCGCGACCGCGAACGCAAAGTGGCAGCCGGACGCGCTGGCGGGAGGGCCTCCGGAGCCAGCCGGCGCGAACGCAGCCCCAGCAAACCTGAAGCACCTGCTTCGCCAACCGTTGAACCCCCTGTCCCTGTCCCTTACCTCAAACCCCAACTACTGACTTTGGTCTGTCGTCGTCTGTTTGGTGGGGCGAGCCTCGAAGAGACGACGGTGGACGAACTGGTCGCCGTCTGGCGCTCGACCGTCGGCGCCGGTGACCTCGACACCGAGCTGCGAAGCTTCCTGATTCACAACGCCGACACCGACCTGCGCAACCCGGTTGCGGCCCTCCAAGGATGGCTGGCCGTAGCAGCCGAAAGGTCCAGGAACCCTGGACCCAGGCCCGTTCTCGGCTGCGCGGGATACGCCTCAGGGTGGCTGCCGGATCATCTGGAAACGGGGATGCCGGTGCCCTGCCCGGTGTGTAAACCTCACCGCTATGTCGCTCGTGCCGGCTCCAGTGCGCTTCCAGCAGGTCAAGCAGCTCACGCGCCCGGGTAGTGGCCATCTGCTGATCGTGCCCGGCCCCGGGTGAATCCCGCTGTCACCCCAATGCGCAGCCCGACCTGAACGATCAAGCCTGATCAGGCCCGATCCGCAGCGATCGGTGCCTCGGTGTCAGGAAGTTGTGAGGATCCGGGCCTGACGCGTCAAGGTCCCGTCAAGGCATCTGCCGTCCCTTTCCTCCCGGTGGTCTGCTGGCATCTGCCCGGCAGGAAGCCGGGCCTGATCCATGGAAGTGAGAGGGATTGCGGTGCTTGACCTGGTGTTCCTGCTGGTGACGCTGGCGCTGTTCGGCGCCTTGGCGATGATCGTGCGGGGAGTGGGGCGGCTGTGACTCTCGTGAATGTGGCCGGACTGGTGATCGCCGTCGGCCTGACGATCTTCCTGCTCGCCGCTCTGCTCTACCCGGAGAAATTCTGATGAGCTCAACCACTGCGGGTGTCATCTTCATCCTGACCCTCGTCGTCGCCCTCGCCGCCGCCTACCGGCCCGTCGGTGACTATCTGTACGCCGTGTTCACCCCCACCCGGCATTCCCGGGTCGAGCGCGGTGTCTACCGGGTCATCGGGGTCGACCCCGAGGGCGAGCAGCCCTGGGCGGTGTACGCCCGTAGCGTCCTGGCCTTCTCCGTGGTCTCGCTCGTCTTCCTCTATGCGTTCATGCGGCTCCAGAGCCACCTGATGCTCTCGCTCGGCTTCGATGACGTGTCACCGGCGCTGGCGTGGAACACCGCGGTCAGCTTCGTCACCAACACGAACTGGCAGGCCTACTCGGGTGAGTCGACCATGGGCCACCTGGTCCAGATGGCCGGGCTGGCGGTGCAGAACTTCACCTCGGCCGCGGTCGGTATCGCGGTGGCCGCGGCCCTGGTGCGCGGCTTCGCCCGGCACCGCAGCGAGCACCTCGGCAACTTCTGGGTCGACCTGGTCCGCATCGTCCTGCGGGTGCTGCTGCCCCTGGCCGTCATCGGCGCGGTCGTCTTCGTCGCGGCCGGCATGGTGCAGAACTTCTCCTCCGGCACCGAGATCCAGACGCTGACCGGGGGTGCTCAGGCCATCACCGGCGGCCCGGTGGCCAGCCAGGAAGTGATCAAGGAACTGGGCACCAACGGCGGGGGCTTCTACAACGCCAACAGCTCCCACCCGTTCGAGAACCCCGCCACCTGGACCAACTGGCTGGAGATCTTCCTGATCCTGCTGATCCCGATCAGCATGCCGCGGGCCTTCGGCCGGATGGTGGGCAGCAACCGGCAGGGCTACGCGATCGTGGCGGCGATGGGCATTCTCGCCCTCACGAGCATCGCCCTGATGAATCTGAGCCAGGGGATCGGCAGCGGCACCGTCCCGACGGCAGCCGGTGGGGCCCTGGAGGGGACGGAAACTCGTTTCGGTGTCCTGCAGTCGGCCACCTTCGGTGCCGCAACCACCCTGACCTCGACCGGTGCCGTGAACTCGTTCCACGACTCCTACACCTCCTTCGGTGGCGGGATCGCGATGCTGAACATGATGCTCGGCGAGATCGCGCCCGGCGGTGTGGGTTCGGGCCTGTACGGCATGCTGGTCATCGCCGTGATCACGGTCTTCGTCGCCGGGCTGATGGTCGGGCGCACCCCGGAGTACCTGGGCAAGAAGATCAGTTCCCGGGAGATCAAGTTCGCCTCCCTGTACCTGCTGACCACCCCGGCGATCGTCCTGATCGGCACGGCCGTTGCGATGGCCGACCCGACCGCGCGCACCTCCATGCTCAACGCCGGAGGTCACGGGTTCTCCGAGGTCTTGTACGCGTTCACCTCGGCCGGCAACAACAACGGTTCCGCCTTCGCGGGCATCTCGGTGAACACCGGCTTCTACAACACGGCCCTGGGCATCGCCATGCTGCTCGGTCGCTTCCTGCCGATCATCTTCGTGCTCGGCCTGGCCGGATCGCTGGCCCGGCAGAAACCGACCCCGGAGTCGGCGGGGACGCTGAAGACCTACCAGCCTCTGTTCGTCGGGATGCTCGTGGGCGTGATCGTCATCGTCGTCGCCCTGACCTACCTGCCGGCCCTCGCTCTCGGCCCGCTGGCCGAGGGTCTGAGCTGAACTTCCCTGGATCTTAAGGACTTGCGATGAGTACGACAGACACCGTGGAGCGCCCTGCGGCGCAACCGTCACTTCCCGAACCCGGCAGAAAGAAAGTCGGGGGAGGCCTTCTGGATCCGAAGCAACTGTGGATCTCGCTGCCGGACGCCCTGCGCAAGGTGGACCCGCGCACGTTGTGGCACAACCCGGTCATGTTCATCGTGGAGATCGGTTCGGTCTTCACCACGGTCCTGGCCATCACCGATCCGTCGGTCTTCGCGTGGGTGACCACGATCTGGCTCTGGCTGACCGTGGTGTTCGCCAACCTGGCCGAGGCTGTCGCCGAGGGCCGGGGCAAGGCTCAGGCGGACACGCTGCGCAAGGCCAAGCAGGACACGGTCGGCCGTCGCCTGCAGGGATGGACGACCAACAGCGAGGTCCTGGACGAGACCACCGTCGGTGCGCCGGAACTCAAGCTCGGGGATTTCGTCGTGGTGGACGCCGGCGAGGTGATCCCCGGGGACGGCGAGGTGGTGCAGGGCATCGCCAGCGTCGACGAGTCGGCCATCACCGGCGAATCGGCGCCGGTCATCCGGGAATCCGGCGGTGACCGATCGGCGGTCACCGGCGGTACCCGGGTGCTGTCCGACCGGATCGTCGTACGGATCACCCAGAAGCCCGGCGAGAGCTTCGTCGACCGGATGATCGCGCTGGTCGAGGGCGCGAACCGGCAGAAGACGCCGAACGAGATCGCGCTCAACATCCTGCTCGCGTCGTTGACCGTGATCTTCCTGCTGGCGGTGGCAACGCTGCAGCCGATGGCGATCTACGCGGTGGGCGATCAGGGTTTCGGTACCGATGATGCGGTGCTGAACGCCAACGGCGTCACCGGCATCGTTCTGGTGTCCCTGCTGGTCTGCCTGATCCCGACCACGATCGGTGCGCTGCTGTCGGCCATCGGTATCGCCGGCATGGACCGCCTGGTGCAGCGCAACGTGCTGGCCATGTCGGGCCGTGCGGTCGAGGCGGCCGGCGACGTCAATGTGCTGCTGCTGGACAAGACCGGAACGATCACGCTGGGCAACCGCCAGGCCAGTGAATTCGTTCCCGTGCACGGTGTCGCGGTGGCCGAGCTGGCCGACGCCGCCCAGTTGTCCAGCCTCGCGGACGAGACGCCGGAAGGCCGATCCATCGTCGTCTTCGCCAAACAGGCCCACGGCCTGCGGGAGCGGGCGCCGGGCGAGCTGCGCGATGCGGCGTGGGTCGAGTTCACCGCCCAGACCCGGATGTCCGGCGTCGACCTGAGCGAACCCAACGGCCCGGCACGGCGTCTGCGTAAGGGTGCCGCGTCATCGGTCATCGAGTGGGTCCGCACCGAAGGCGGCCACATCCCGGACGATGTCAGGGACATCGTCGACGGAGTGTCCTCGGCCGGCGGGACGCCGCTGGTGGTGGCTGAGCAGATGGACGACGTCGCGCGGGTTCTCGGCGTCATCCATCTGAAGGATGTCGTGAAGAACGGCATGCGGGAGCGTTTCGAGGAGATGCGGCGGATGGGTATCCGCACGGTGATGATCACCGGCGACAACCCACGCACCGCCGAGGCGATCGCGAAGGAGGCCGGCGTCGACGACTTCCTCGCCGAGGCCACCCCCGAGGACAAGCTCGCGCTGATCAAGCGTGAGCAGGAGGGCGGCAAGCTGGTCGCGATGACCGGCGACGGCACGAACGACGCGCCCGCCCTGGCCCAGGCCGACGTCGGCGTGGCGATGAACACCGGCACCTCGGCCGCGAAAGAGGCCGGGAACATGGTGGACCTGGACTCCGACCCGACGAAACTCATCGAGATCGTCGAGATCGGCAAGCAGCTCCTGATCACCCGAGGCGCCCTGACCACGTTCTCGATCGCCAACGACATCGCCAAGTACTTCGCGATCATCCCGGCCATCTTCGCGGCGGTCTACCCGGGTCTGGACACGCTGAACATCATGCGCCTGGACAGCCCCACCTCGGCGATCCTGTCCGCGGTCATCTTCAACGCGATCATCATCGTCGCGCTGATCCCGCTGGCCCTGCGTGGCGTGGCGTACCGGCCCTCCGACGCCGCCACGATGCTGCGCCGCAACCTGCTGGTCTACGGCGTCGGCGGCATCGTCACCCCCTTCATCGGGATCAAGGTCATCGACCTGCTGATCTCGAACATTCCCGGAATCTCCTGAACCTCTGTTCCAGAAAGAAGTTTCGTCATGAGAATCCCGTCCTGGATGGGCCAGCACATCGCCGCGCTGCGCGTGCTGCTGGTCATGACCGTGGTGCTGGGGTTGGCCTATCCGCTCCTGATCACCGCCGTCGCCCAGATTCCCGGCCTTCAGAACAAGGCCGAGGGATCGCTGGTCGAGGTCGATGGCCGCACGGTCGGATCGTCCTTGATCGGCCAGTCCTTCACCGGCGGCGACGGCAACGCGCTGAAGCAGTACTTCCAGTCCCGTCCTTCCGCCGCCGGCGACGGGTACGACCCGACCTCGACCAGCGCCTCGAACCTTGGACCCGAGGACGTGGTGGACACCCTCAGCAACGATGAGGAGAGCGCCTCGCAGAGCCTTCTCACCCAGATCTGCGCGCGGAGCCTGGCCGTCGGTGAACTCGAGGGCGTGGACGGCTCCCGGCCCTACTGCACCGCCGATGGTGTCGGCGCTGTGCTGGGCGTGTGGCACGCGGACGGACCGATGGGGAAGATCACCCGGGTGGTCAGCCTGAACGAGGCCTGCACGACAGCGGCACGGCCGTTCGTCGCGACCTACCAGGGTGTGAGGGTGGAGTGCGCCGAGCCCGACACCGCGTACACCGGCTACGTCACGACCCCGGTCCGAGGGGATGCACCGGATGAGCCGGTCGTGCCGGCCGACGCCGTGACCGCCAGCGGCAGTGGCCTGGACCCGCAGATCAGCGTGGCCTACGCCGACCTGCAGATCGCGCGGGTGGCCAAGGAACGAGGAATGGAATCCGCCCAGGTCCAGGACCTGGTCGACGAATACACCACGGGCCGGGCGCTGGGCTTCATGGGGGAGCCGGGCGTCAACGTGCTGCAGCTGAACCTGGCACTCGACCGGGCCGCGGCCCAGGCGTAGCGGGAGGAACCGAACAGCGATGGCCGGCCAGCTGCGGGTGCACCTCGGGGCCGCCCCGGGCGTGGGTAAGACGTACAAGATGCTCGAGGAGGGTCACCGTCGTCGTGAGCGTGGCACCGACGTGGTCGTCGGGTATGTCGAGACTCACGGCCGGGAGGCGACCGAGGCGATGATCGGAGACCTCGAGGTGCTCCCGCGGCGGGTGGTGTCCTACCGGGGTGCCACGTTCACCGAGATGG